>CAZAKD010000015.1:4494-15676 GCA_964485435.1 uncultured Lachnospiraceae bacterium | reverse complement strand
GCAAAGCAATGAAAGAGAAGCAAGAAGAAAAACAAAAAGAAGTACATTTTACTATTAAAAAGGGAAAGCCTTACCCATTGGGAGTACATTTAGAAAGTAATTATGTCTATTTTTCTGTATCTTTTCCCAATGCTTCCGAATGTAAGCTAAAATTATATAACAAAGAAGAAGGTAATTTGGTTGAAACTATTGCTATGTCTAAGTATGGTAAGATAGGGGATATATTCTATCTGAGCATAGAGAAATTCTTCTATAGTAAATATAATTATATGTATGAAGTAAATGGAAAAGAATATGTAGATCCTTACGCTAGAGTAGTTGTAGGTAAAGAAATATGGGGAAAACCGATTGTAGGGAAACAGAATAGTCTAGTAAAAGGAAGCTTTGAGTTTAATAACTTTAGCTGGGAGGGGGATCAAGTATTACATATTCCCTATGAAGAGCTAATTCTATATCGTCTTCACGTTCGAGGGTTTACCAATGATAGCTCTTCTAAAGTAAAGCATAAAGGAACGTATCAAGGGATTATAGAAAAAATTCCATACCTGAAAGAACTTGGAATCAATGGTATAGAAGTACTTCCAGCCTATGAATTTGATGAGATTATATTAGAACAAAACTATAGGACAGCAATTCTAGAAGAAGATATGAAGCATAAAATTAACTATTGGGGGTATTCAGAACAAGCATATTATTTTTCGCCGAAGACTTCTTATGCTGCCAATACCCATCAAGCTTCTATAGAATATAAAAATCTTGTTCTAGAACTTCATAAAGCAGGAATAGAAGTAATAATGGAGTTCTATTTTAAACCTGGTACAAATCAGCAATTAATTATGGACTGTCTCAGATATTGGGTTCAGGAATATCATATTGATGGGTTTAAAGTGAATCAAAATGCAATATCATCTACATTATTGGCTACTGATCCGCTTCTAAGTAAAACAAAACTATTGGGTCTTAGTTGGAATACAGAAGAGATATATGGTAATGAATTCACACCAAACTATAAGAATCTAGCGGAATATAATGATGGATACCAAGTAGATGTACGACGTTTTCTAAAAGGAGATGAAGAACAGGTAAGTAAAGTTGCCTACCGCTTTAAAAGAAATCAAAGCAAACAAGGTATCATTAATTATATTACTAATACCAATGGCTTCACTTTAATGGATCTATATTCTTACGATGTCAAACATAATGAAGCAAATTGTGAAAAAGGAATCGATGGGACAGATTATAACTATAGTTGGAATTGTGGAGTAGAGGGCCCTACTAGAAGAAAAAAGATTATGGAGCTCCGTAAAAAGCAAATAAAAAATGCTTTTGTTATGCTTTTAATGAGCCAAGGAGTACCACTTATTCTATCTGGAGATGAGTATGGGCAAACAGCTGAAGGCAATAATAATACCTACTGTCAGGACAGCAAAATGTCATGGTTAGATTGGAAATTGGTTGAGAAGAATAAAGAGATACTGGACTTTGTAAAACAACTGATTCATATTCGAAAGAGTCATCCAATACTCCATTTACCTATGGAGCTTAGAGGAATGGACTATGCTTCTTGTGGAAGCCCAGATATATCCTATCATGGTATGAAAGCATGGTATCCAGATTATTCTAACTATAGTAGAATTCTTGGAATCATGCTATGTGGACAATATGCCATGTTAGATAGAAAAAGTCATGATGATAGTTTTTATTTTGCCTATAATATGCATTGGGAAGACCATGAATTTGATTTGCCAAAACCTGTAGCAGGTCATAAATGGAGTATTCTAATAGATACAGGAAGAGAAGAAGTAAATAACTTGAACAATCAAAAGAAATATGCTGTCAAGGCACGTTCAGTTGTGGTGTTTATAGGAAAAAGAGAATTAAAGTTGAATAAGAAAAAGTAAAACTTTCCTGGGGGTAGTTATGAATAGTTTTCAATTAAAAATGATTGCAATTATTACAATGCTAATTGATCATACGGCAGCTGTACTGATATCACCAAACCAACCTTTGTATGCGCTTATGCGAATAATTGGTAGAATTGCTTTTCCAATATTTTGTTATCTTATTGTTGAGGGATTCTATCATACAAGAAGTGTGAAAAAATATATTTTACGCTTAAGTGCATTTGCATTGATATCAGAGATTCCATTTGATTTGGCTTTATTCAAAGAAGGCTTCTATTGGAATTATCAAAATGTATATTTTACATTAGCAATCGGATTAATTGTAGTCAGTGGAATTCATTGGATTAGAAATAAATATACTTACAATGCTATTATATCCAACCTAATACAATTCATTATAGTAATAGGGGGATGTAGTATTGCAATCATATTAAGAACAGATTATTCATTTATGGGTGTATTAATGATCTTAGTATTTTATCTATACCGTGAAAAAAAACAAAAGCTTGTTCTTGCAGTATTTGTAGTTACTTTGCTCTTTGGTTTTGGGATTGAAATCATTGCAACACTATCCTTAATACCTATCTTTTTATATAATGGAGAAAAGGGACCAAGTGGTGGCAAGTACTTTTTCTATGTATTCTATCCAGCTCATCTTTACATATTATATATCATTGAAACTGGTTTCTCCATATAGGAGAAACCAGTTTTAAGTCTAGTCTTAATAGAAACTTGAATCATTAAATTTGCTAACAATTTTATCATAGATATCTAATCTACAATACTCATCAGCATCAAAATGATGACAACGTTCACAGGAAACGTTTCCTTTATCATTTTGAGTGGAACTAGTCATTGTGTTTTTTTGCTCACATGGTGTAAATTCACTACAGTTTTCTGCTACTTTTTCATAAGTATCATGACTTGCTCTCATAATTTTCCTCCAATAAATACTTGTACTGTTATTTTCTCATAACACTTGTAGTATATGAAAACAAATAAAAACTATTCACAGTGGTATATTTATTTGGCTTGGAAAAATGAAACCATAAGTTGATTCAGTGCAGTTTGATCTTTTACTCCCATTAACTCCCTAGCAGAGTGCATAGCTAACAAAGGAACTCCAACATCCACTGTTTTCATAGGAAGCTTGGAAGAAACCATTGCTCCAAGAGTGCTTCCGCCAATGATATCTGAACGATTGATGAATTTTTGGTATGGAATCTGATCTGCCATACATATCTGTTGTATTACGCCAATAGCTTCTGTGTCAAAGGCATATTTCTGATTTAGATCAACTTTTATAACAAGTCCACGGTTTAATAGTGTTTTATTAACAGGATCGTTTTTCTCTGGCTTATTGGGATGTAAACAGTGACCAACATCTACTGATAGCAGGAAACTTTTCATGATTGCTTCATTGAATGCGGAACGTCCTAAAGAGAAACTTTCATATATTTTTTCTAATACAAGGCCCATAAGATTAGAATCAGCGCCTTGCTTAGTAAGACTACCGATCTCTTCATTGTCAAATAGGGCAATCACGTTAATAGAATCGGATTGTTTAGCATCTATAATACCTTTTACACAAGCATATACACTGGTAAGGTTATCTAATCTAGGAGAAGAGATAAAGTCTTCTTGCATACCAAGTAAGTCACCAGACTCAGCATTATAGATATAGAGATCAAAGTCTAAGATATCTTCTACATTTACATCTAACTCTTTGGCAAGAAACTGAATAAAATAATCTTTTTGTAACAGTTCTTGTTCTGCTACTCCCATTAACGGGATTAGGTCTGTTTGTTTATTTAATTCAATTCCCTTATTAACATCCCGATTAAGATGTATGGCTAAGTTAGGAATGGTAAGAATAGCCCTCTTCATATCGATCAACTTTGTATTCGGACGGAAGAGCTGATCACTTTTTAGGGTAACTTTACCTGCTATAGATAAAGGGCGATCAAGCCATGTATTTAAGATAGGACCACCATATACACCAGTATCTAATCTTAGATAATCCCCTTCCTGTAATTCGGCGATAGGCTTAATCCTTAAACAAGGATGATCAGTATGGGATGCTTCAATTCGAAAAGATGTATTCTCCATGTTCTCGGGTAATGTAAAAGCAAATAATGTGGTTCCAAAAGGAATTGTATAATAAGAGTGACCAACTTCTAATGACCACTTCTCAGTAATGTCCAAACTAGTAAAACCAGCCTCATCCAGTAAGCTAGCACTTGACTCAACTACATGAAAGGGTGAAGTAGCTTGTTTAATAAAATTTAATAAATCTATTCCATTATTTTTATAATCCATTCTTTTCTCCTTTATTATGATATAATAGTAATAAAGCGTTATGCTTGTATCTTTAATGAAATAAAACATGTCTTATACTATATTATATTATTATATATATAAAATACAATGAACATTCTTATGAAAAGGAGTTATTCTATGATATCACTAAAAATAATTGACGTTAAGGCATTTATGTCAAACATATTAATTCATTCAACTTTTGACCAATTTCTTATGTGGGAGATGGATATTACAACATATAATTATTTTCATATATCAGGTAAAGTCAATAATAATTGGTATGAAGAAGGGGAAGAAACTCCAACAGAAGGGTATTCTTATTGGAAAACAGTAAAGCCTTTTGCTTTTCAAGTAATGAAAGGACAGAAAACTCCTCAAACCTTTAAGATAGTATTACAATTATCACGAGAAAATACCCAAAACATTCTTACAGATGGAGATATGACTTATCATATTGATGATATTAGTGGATTGTTTTTAAATATTAAATTTGAGAATAATGAATTACATATGATTACGGGAACATCACTGAAGACTTTCACTTTTGATAAGTCCATTGATTACGCCTGGGATAACTATGTTAGATCATTTTTAAAACAATGCCAAATAACAACAGAAGAATAATATAACTGTTAGCACTCATTCAAAATGAGTGCTAATTTCATCTTGACATTAGGTTTATTTCGTATTAAGATACTATTAAAATCAATAAAGATACCATATTAAGAATAGGAGAGATAAAAATGACAATGGAACAAGGTAGTTTATCAATTAACTCGGAGAATATTTTCCCTATCATTAAGAAATGGTTATATTCAGATCATGATATATTTATACGTGAATTAATCTCTAATGGTAGTGATGCAGTAACCAAATTAAAGAAGTTAGAAGTTATGGGAGAAGCTAATCTTCCTGATGACAATGCATATAGATTAGATGTAGTAGTGAATTCGGAGGACAAGACTATCCAATTTACGGACAATGGTATTGGTATGACCAAAGATGAAGTAAAGGAATACATCAATCAGATCGCATTTTCTGGAGCAGAAGCGTTCTTATCTAAATATAAAGATAAAACCAATGAAGACCAGATTATTGGTCATTTTGGGCTTGGATTCTATTCAGCGTTCATGGTTGCAGATAGAGTAACCATCGATACACTATCTTGGCAAGATGGTGCTAGTGCAGTTCATTGGGAATCTGAAGGTGGTACAGAATATGAGATGGGAGATAGTGATAAGGCTGTTCGTGGTACAACTATTACATTATACTTAAACGAAGAAAGCTATGAATTCTCTAATGAATATAGAGTGAAGGAAGTATTGAGTAAGTATTGTTCTTTCATGCCGGTTGAGATATATTTTACCAATGCCAATGCTCCAGCGGAAGAGGAGTTTGAAGAGGTAGAAGTGGAAGATTCCTCTGAAGAAGATGTAATCGATGTGGATATAGATGAAGACGGAAAAGCAAGCGAAGATGAAACATCCCATAAGAAAACAAAGAAAGTTCCAAAGAAACCACAACCAATAAACAATCCGAACCCATTATGGGCAAAACATCCGAATGAATGTACAGAAGATGAATACAAAGAATTCTACCGTAATGTATTCCACGATTATAAAGAACCATTATTCTGGATACATCTTAATATGGACTACCCATTTAATCTAAAAGGAATTCTATACTTCCCTAAGATTAATACTGAGTATGATTCTATAGAAGGAACTATAAAATTATATAATAATCAAGTGTTTATTGCAGATAATATTAAGGAAGTAATACCAGAGTTTTTAATGCTACTAAAAGGTGTAATAGATTGTCCTGATCTACCTCTGAATGTATCTAGAAGTGCACTTCAAAATGATGGATTTGTGAAGAAGATATCTGATTATATTACAAAAAAGGTTGCTGATAAGTTATCAGGAATGTTTAAAGTAGATAAAGAGAATTATGAAAAATATTGGGATGACCTTAGTCCGTTTATTAAGTTTGGTTGCTTGAAAGAAACAAAGTTTAGGGATAAAATGAAAGACTCAATTATCTTTAAAAATCTTGATGGAAAGTATATTAGCTTACCTGAATATGTAAAAGCAGTTCAAGGAGATGTGGAAGAAGTAACAGAAGATACTGCAACTTCTAAGGATCAAGATGGTTCAAGTGAAGAAAAAGCACAAGAAGCAAAAAAACGTACAACAATATACTATGTTACAAATGAGCAACAACAAAGTCAGTATATTAACTTGTTTAAAGAACAAGGAATGGATGCTTTAATTCTTACACATAATATAGATCAACCGTTTATTACTCAGATAGAACAAGATGATGATACAATCCATTTCCAAAGAATTGACTCTGATATTACAGAGGATCTAAAGGAAGAAGCGAATGCAGATGATGAAGAAGTACTTAAGGAAAAAACCACGCTATTAACAGATTTATTCCGAAAAGTGCTTAATAAAGAGAAATTAGAAGTAAAAGTAGAGAAGCTTAAGAATGAAAATATATCATCAATGATTACTCTTTCTGAAGAAAGCCGTAGAATGCAAGATATGATGAAGATGTATAGCATGGCTGGTATGGATCCTAATATGTTTGGAGAAAGTGAAACATTAGTTCTTAATATGAATAATTCACTGGTTCAATATCTAGTAGATAAAAAAGATGGGGACAATATTAATCTAATCTGTGAGCAATTATATGATTTAGCTTTATTGAGTCATAAACCTTTGAGTAGTGAGAGAATGACAAGTTTCATTCAACGCAGTAATCAGATTATGAAATTAATCGCGAAACAATAAATCTATAGAACTAAAAATTCCCCCTTTTCAAATTCTCTTATACATGTTATCATTAGTAGTAATGAAAACTACATAATATAGAAATCGGAATCAGGAGGAATTTTTATGGATTATAGAATAGTTGGAGATAGCTGTACAGATTTACCCATAGATATGAAAGGGGACCCATCCATTACATTAGTCCCATTATCTATTCATATTGATGGAGAGACTATTGTTGATGATGCTACTTTTGACCAGAAGGAATTCCTTCGTAAAATGGATGAAAGTTCTAATGCAGCGAAATCATCATGTCCTTCCCCAGAAGCATTTATGAACGCATTTGGAGAAGAAGGGGATGTATATGTGGTTACACTTTCAGCAAACCTTAGTGGTTCTTATAATAGCGCTGAGTTAGCTAAGAAGTTATATGCAGAAGAGCACGGAAAGAGAAATATTGCAGTATTCAATTCCTGTTCAGCATCTATAGCTCAGGCAATCATTGTTAAGAAGGTTAAAGAATATATTGGTGAAGGCAAACCTTTTGATACAGTAGTTGAGTTAGTGAATAAATATATTGGTGAGATGAATACAAAGTTTGTATTAGAATCCCTAGAAACATTAAGAAAAAATGGTAGATTATCTAATATCAAATCAGTAATTGCTAATGTTTTAAACATCAAACCAGTTATGGGTGCTACAAAAGAAGGAACGATTTATAAAATTGATCAAGCAAGAGGAATAAGCAAAGCTCTTAGATTGATGGCAGATACTGTTGTAAAAGATGTCGTTGATCCAGCAAATCGTATCCTTGGTATTGCTCATTGTAACAATTATGAGAGAGCGTTATTTGTTAAAGAAGAGATACTAAAAAGAGTAGGATTTAAAGAAGTATTTATTACTGATACAGCAGGAATCGCTAGTTTATATGCTAATGAGGGTGGAATTATTGTAGCCTATTAGTTACAAAACCAATGGTTAAATTAATAAAAAATAAATAATAAGGAAAGACTCTAAACATAAGAAGTGTTTAGAGTCTTTTTTATTGACACACACTCAAAATCGTGGTACGATTTTTATAATAATTAATTAAATGAATTAACTAATTAATTTGAAAGGAGTAATATAAATATGAACCAATTAGTATTAGAGTATTATGATAGTAAAAACCATGTTACAGAGAAAGAATTAAAGAAACTCGTAGACGAAAGCGAAATCTACTTAAGTAAAATAGATGGAAAAGAAGATAAGCACCATGATTCTTTAGGTTGGGTAGACGTTGAGGAATGGGCCGGAGATGATAAACTTGAGCCAATCCTTAATGAAGCAAAAAAAGTAAGAGAAGATGGAGATGTATTTGTTCTTATCGGCGTTGGAGGTTCTAATAACGGAGCAAAGGCAGTGATCTCTGCCCTACAGCAGGAAGGTACACCAGAGATCTGCTATGCAGGTAATAATATTTCCGCTCATTATTTAAATCGGCTAATAAATAGTCTGGATGGTAAATCAGTTTATATTAATGTTATTGCTAAGAATTTTGAAACTCTAGAACCAGGAATTGGATTTCGTGTACTACGTCAATATATAGAGAAACGCTATGGTGAGTCAGCAAAAGAAAGAATTGTTGTGACAGGAACCAAGGGAAGTACATTATACCAATTGGCTGAAGAGAAAGGATATAATTTCTTTGAATTTCCAGAAAATATCGGTGGAAGATTTTCAGTCCTTTCAAATGTAGGCTTATATCCAATGGCCGTTGCAGGCATAGATATTGCTTCGTTGGTTCAAGGGGCAAAAGATATGAGAAATCAATTAATAGAACAAAAGGGGAAAGACAACCTTGCACTTTTATATGCAGCATATCGTAATATACTTCTTCAAAAAGGATATGAGATTGAGATGTTAACTTTCTTTGAACCACAGTTACAAGGATTATCAAAATGGTGGATACAACTATTTGCAGAGAGTGAAGGTAAAGAAGACAAAGGATTATTTCCAGTAGCTTCAAGTTGTTCTGAGGATTTACATTCTGTTGGTCAGTATGTTCAGGATGGCAAGAAGATACTTTTTGAAACATTTCTTGATATTGAAGAACAAAATAGTAGTTTGGTGATTCAAGCAGATAATACAAAAGATTATTTTCATTATTTAGATAATGTAGACTTCTGGGATATTAATAAAGCAGCACTGGATGCTACTATAACAGCTCATAGCGAAGCAGGTATACCATGCCTAAAATTAACTATACCTAAGTTAGATGAATATTATATGGGTCAATTATTCTACTTATTTGAGTTTGCATGTTATCTATCAGGCACGATATTAGATATTAATCCATTTGATCAACCTGGAGTAGAAAACTATAAAGGTTATATGTTTAAGAAACTTGGTAAATAACATTTAAAGGAGAATTAAGTATGGCTGGCAGGATAGGAATAAACACAATCCAAGGTCAAAAAAAGAATATGTCATATATAAAAGAACTGATATATGCATACTCCCCCATATCGAGAGCCGAGATTGCTGAAAAGCTTTCATTGACACCAGCGACTATCACAAATAATGTAGCAATTCTCTTGGAATTAGGACTTATTCGAGAAAGGGTAATGGAATCAAATGAGAGTAATCCAGTAGGCCGAAGACCAATCATGTTAGAGTATATCCCGGAAGCAAAATATTCCATTGGTATTGAAATAAGTGATAGAGGGTTATATCTTGTAATCTGCAATATATGTGGTGAAGTAGTGTATAAAGTTAAATCCAAGTGTAATAGTGAAAATTACAATGAAATGTTAGAAGATGTAACCAAGTGCGTGGATGGGGCATTATCAATTAGCAATATACCACGCAACAAGTTGCTCGGCTTGGGTATCGGTGTACCTAAGTTCATTGGATTCAGTACTGATTGGGAATACGAAAAACTTGAAAAAGATCTACATGAAAAGCTTGGATTATCTGTATGTGTGGGTAATAATGCAAGTGTACGTGCTTTAAATGAAGGATTATTTGATAGAGGGATTCCAGATTCATTTGCATACCTCTTTGTATCTAGAGGTATTGCATGCCCTGTTATGTTTAAAAAACATATTATTAGTAGAGAAATAACTGGAGCTGGCGAGATCGGTCATATGGTAGTGGATATAAATGGACCTAGATGTGAGAGATGTGGAGATCATGGATGTTTAGACACTTATGCCGGTGAAAGTGCCATCATAAAAAAGTGTAGTGCAGCAATTAGAAATAGTGAAAAAAAACTGGTGCCAAAAAAAATGGTGCCTGGCACCTTAACAATTGAAGAAATCATTGATGCATCCAACAAAGACGATCAAATTGTTGATGAAATACTTGATACATCGATTAAATACTTAGCTGTAGGAGTCTGCAATATTATTAAATTTATTACCCCTGAAATGGTAGTAATTGATGCATACATTATGAGCTTGTCTAAGTGGAAAAAAAGATTCCTAGAATATATAGAACTACATATATCTGAAAATAAGTGGAATAAGGTTGCTTTTGTATTTAAAGATTTTGATGAATACAGTGGGGCAAAAAGTTCAGCAGTCTATGCAATTAAGAAATTTTTAATCGATAGCGAGTAATTTGTCAAACTTAATCATGGAACGGTTGATTATTCTCCTCATATAATACTATATAAAACTAAGGGAGGATACACAATGGGTGAATTCCTAAGCTTAGATCATGTTAGTTTTTCTTACCATAACCTTGAAGGAGAAACAGTCGCATTAAATGATGTATCTTTTCAGGTTGGGGAAGGTGAATTTATAGCAGTCGTAGGACCTAGCGGGTGTGGAAAATCAACTCTTCTTTCTCTTATATCTGGATTAATTACTCCTAGTGATGGAAATATATATATTGGTGGCAAAGTTATTGCTGAATCAGGGAAGAATATAGGATATATGTTGCAAAAAGATCATTTACTTGAGTGGCGATCTACAATGAAAAATATTACACTGGGTTTAGAGATACAGAAAAAATTAACGGCGGAAAGTTATCTATTAATTAATGAGATGCTCGAGACTTATGGGCTAATTCATTTTATGAATTCAAAGCCTTCAGAATTATCAGGTGGAATGCGACAAAGGGCAGCTCTTATTCGCACACTTTTACTTGAACCAGATATCTTATTACTAGATGAACCTTTTTCCGCTCTAGATT
>CAZAKD010000015.1:3126-4484 GCA_964485435.1 uncultured Lachnospiraceae bacterium | reverse complement strand
CCAGACAAGAATTGAGGTATCTGATGATATATGGTCTATTATAAAGAAAGAAAAAAAGACAACGGTATTAATTACCCATGATCTAGCAGAAGCAATTAGTATGTCTGATCGTATTGTAGTATTAAGTGATAGACCAGGTACTGTCAAAACAATTATTCCAATTAACCTTACAATAGAAGGAGAGAAAACGCCACTAAAAGCTCGAAACACTCCAGAGTTTAAAGATTATTTTAATTTACTATGGAAGGAGCTTAATAATGATAAAATCAAAGTATAAGAAAAATAAAGCATATATTGCACAAGAAGAGATAGATGTTAATGTAGGAAATGATACTCAAGCAGAATCAGATGCCCAAATAGAATACGTTAAGTCCCATCATAGGCGAAAAAGAAGGATCATGATATACAGAAGCTTAATATTGATTATGTTTGTGTTATTATGGGAAGTTACAGTTAATATAGGAGTAGTGAATGGTTTTATCTTTAGTAGCCCATCTAGAATTGTTTTAACATTTATTGAAATGGCTAAAGGAGGAGTTATCTTCTACCATATAGGAATAACTCTATTAGAGACATTTGTTAGTTTCTTTCTTGTAATTGGAATAGGGTTACTTATGGCAATTGTTTTATGGTGGAACAAAGATATAGCTAAAGTTCTAGAGCCATACCTAGTGGTTTTAAATAGCTTACCCAAATCAGCCCTTGCGCCTGTCTTTATTGTTTGGTTAGGCAATAATATGAAAACCATTATTACGGCTGCCGTATCGGTAGCTGTTTTTGCTACTATTATTAATCTTTATACAGATTTTAAAGAGGTAGAAGAGGATAAAATAAAATTAATTCGTACACTTGGTGGAAAAAAGAAAGATATTCTACTAAAGGTGGTATTACCAAGTAACATTCCCTCTATGATAAGCATTATGAAAGTAGATATTGGACTTTCGCTAGTTGGTGTAATTATCGGAGAATTTCTTGCTTCTAAAGCAGGTTTAGGCTATCTAATTATATATGGAAGCCAAGTATTTCGTTTAGATTGGGTTATATTATCTATAGTAATATTATGTATTGTGGCGACAGGTTTATATCAATTATTGGCGATGATAGAGAAGAAATTTCAGTAAATCAATAGGCTATCCAAAAAGTTTTATTTTGGATAGCCTATTGATTTACTGAGATAAGCTGAAAATCGGACTTGAACCGACGACCTACTGATTACGAATCAGTTGCTCTACCAACTGAGCTATTCCAGCATTTATTTCAACTAAAATTTTATTATAAATTTAAAACTTTTTCAAGTATTTATTTTTACATAGAATTGAATATTATCTGTCTCGCGTGAGATACTATTCATGTAAACT
>CAZAKD010000015.1:0-3026 GCA_964485435.1 uncultured Lachnospiraceae bacterium | reverse complement strand
TTTTACATAGAATTGAATATTATCTGTCTCGCGTGAGATACTATTCATGTAAACTTCAATAAAGAGCTTTCTTTATTGGAACTAATGATTAGGAGGAGTTTCTATGAGAAAAAGAATATACTTGATGCTGGCTCTAAGTTGTCTATTGTTAGGAAGTTTGACAGCGTGTGCTGATAAAAATGATGACAACAACACAACACCCAACAATACCAACACCACAAACGAAACAGGAACAAATGATACAGTAA
The DNA here is from genome assembly GCA_964485435.1 of uncultured Lachnospiraceae bacterium. Taxonomy (GTDB): domain Bacteria; phylum Bacillota; class Clostridia; order Lachnospirales; family Lachnospiraceae; genus CAZAKD01. The sequence continues at coordinate 2,778 of CAZAKD010000015.1, read as the reverse complement.
ATGATGCTACATCCGATAATACAACAAATGATACTACAACAGATACAAATAAATAATTAATGACGAGATAATAATATTCCAAGATGACTTCTAAAAGTGATCTTGGGATTCTTGGTTAATCATCAAAATTAATATGATATGTACCTTTCGGTGCAGTAATTGTCACAGAGGATAAGTTAAACTCATCTTGATATACGTCAACATGATATTCATAGATAATATCATCTTCAGGTTTAGACATAAATATATATGTTCCGTTATCCTTATCATCTATAAAATCACTTACTTCATTATAGATATCAGAACCACTAATTTCTCCGTCATATCCTGATGCTTTAATTTTTTCTTCTATAAGTTGATAGAATTCATTCATATTTGTCTCCTTGTTTGGTATCGGCTTGTTAGTCTTTGCATACTGTTTGGAGTACACTTGTGAAAAAGGTCGTAGTTCGCCTAGCTTTATCACATCTTGCTTTGCTTTCTCACGTCGTTCGAGATCAGAAAAGTATTTATCCATTCTGCTTCCTCCATCTTAGTCCTCTAGTTGGGAGTAATCATATTCAGTAAGGCGATGATAGTATTTACCTAACTCGCCAAAAGTGAAACAATACCTGAATTCATCAATATTTGAGTCTGCAAAATATATTACATAATCAAATTCAGGATGAGTGGATTGCTCACAAACAACTTCATTTGAGTATTTTTGAAAAACAGGAAGAATGTCATCCACTGTACAATTATTTTTACTTAAAGTCTGTATTAAATCACTAAGAAAAGTATTGTTTTTATTCTTTTCATAAACGTATGCAGTACCTTTTGCAGGAATAATAAATTGGTAACGATTCTTTTCCCGTTCAATGTGAATGAATCCCCAATTATCTTTCATGTAATCACAAAACTCATGTAATGGAGCTGCAAGATTCCTAATTAAATCTTCATTATTATCTATATCTAATAGATACGAAAGCAAATCAGAAAAGTAATATATACTAATCTTTTCACCTTGAACATAACCAATCTTTACAAAGCCTTCGTGAATCATGGCTTCAAGATTTTTTTCTAAATGATGAAATCCTAATCTCTTTTTATCTGTCATTAAAAGTACATCCTTTCATATCTTAATCCACAGGATTAGGATTATGTATTACATAAAGATAGCACTGACGATCTCGGTCAATAATCTCAGATTCCAGGGTCATACCAATATGTTTTGCAACCTTGATAGAACGTTCATTGCGTTTATCAATAACAGCAACAATGCGTGGGATATATAGATTCTTAAAGGCATGTTTGATAGATTGTGAAGCACATTCAATGGCATATCCAAGGCCCCAATGATTTACGTCTAAAAGATAACCCAGTTCAACTTCATTTTGACCATTAATCTCTCGGTTTTGAATACCACATCTACCGATTAGTTTTTTAGATTCTTTGTTATATACGCCCCATAGACCATATCCGTAAAAGGAATAGATATTTTTAATATATGCTTTGTGCTTTTCAATCTCAAGCTCAAGATAATCATCAATATCATCAATATATTCTTTTACTTCAGGATTACGATAGATCTCATATAAGTCCTTTATGTCATCCACTGTTAATTCACGAATGATTAAGCGCTTCGTAGTTGTAATTGTAACAGGTTCATTATTAGCACGTTGTAGAATCATATTAAGGTAATAATAATTTACAGATTCAAAACTTTCCACAAGAGAAAAAGCAGAGCTTAAATCTTGTTGACCTGAATTCTTATTGATAAAACCAACACAAGTTAATCCAGCTGCCTTTGCAGCAAGAGCGCCATTCATGGAATCTTCAATTACAAGAACTTCGTTTGAATTGGCCCCAAGTTCTTTAAGTGCTTTTAAAAATACATCTGGCGCAGGCTTGGAGTTTGGTACACTTGTACCACTGATTAAGTGGTCAAAATACTTAGAGATTCCCAAACCCTTTGTTACAGATGCGATGTCACGATTACTTGAAGAAGATGCGATTGCTAACTTAACTCCATTTTTATAGAGATCCTTAATTAATTCCTTCGTATAAGGAATAGGTACATAGCCTTCCTTTTGAACAAGATTGCGTTTAGCTCTAGTATTAGCAGCTATAATATCTTCAGGGGAAATAGATAGATTCATCTCATCAATTATGCTCTTACACATATCCAATTCTGTTGAGCCCACAAATCTATAATTATATTCAGTCGTTATTGATACATTAAATTCCGCCATAGCATCTACAAAAGCTTGGGCATGCATAGGTTCTGAATCCACTAAAACTCCGTCCATATCAAAGATAACAGCTCTTAACATAGTAATCCCCCTCTATATAAAAATAGTATTTTGTTTACTAAGATTATATCAGTCTTGCACTTAATTGACAATAAGATTATAGTGTATCGACATTGGATCTATATTGTACTAAGAGTTTTTGTTATCTAATTTTTCGTAAATTAACCCGAGACAGAACCATAGAGGGGCATAATCAAGCCGGACAACACCTTTATAATTCAATTTCGCCTTACTATAATCCCAAGGACAAGCATCGTATCGTTTAAGTAAATTGCCTGAACAGAATTCTGTGGTAAAAATTAGAAAAGTATAGATAACGCCACGAGTAATGATACAACGATTTTTTAAAAGGTTACTAAAAGATGGTATAAAGGCTGCAAGGCCATAGATAGGAAACATCCAAAGAGAGGTATTACATTTTAAAGTCTTATCTTCTCTTTTCCTCTGTACCGTCTATTTTTGTCTTGTATAGTTCCAAACCACTTCC
>CAZAKD010000014.1:8813-15866 GCA_964485435.1 uncultured Lachnospiraceae bacterium | reverse complement strand
AGGATCTTCTAATTGACCAAGAACGCCATCCCATCCATCTCCACCTAGTACAGGTATTGTAATTCCTTGTTGTTTACCTTGATTGATAATATATGCTGCGTCTTGATAATATACAGGTAAGAAAACTGCGTCTGCGTTAGTCGCTTTTATTGTTGTTAATTGTGTATTAAAATCTACGTCATCTGTTACAAAAGATTCTTCTGCAACAATTGTTCCACCTTTAGATTTTACTTGTTCCATAAAGGCTTTCGCCATACCACTGCTGTAGTTATCAGAAACATTATATAATACCGCAATATTCTTATATCCAAGTTCATCAACTGCATAATCCGCCATTGTAATTCCTTGTAATGGATCTGTAAAACATACACGGAATGCATTACTATATTCTGTAGCTGCTTCTACAGATGCAGAAGGTGTTACTTGCAGAATTCCGTCTTCATTGGTTAGTTCAGTTATCGCTAGCATAGAATCACAAGTAACAGTTCCTAGGATTGCATCTGCACCTTCATCCATTATTTTATTATATGCTGAGATTGCTGGTTGAGCTTTTGCTTCATCATCTAAGAAATTTAATTTAAATGTAACTCCATTTACTCCACCTGCTGCGTTAATCTCTTCAATTGCTAGCTCTGCACCTTGTTTTACTGAGATTCCGTAAGAAGCATTACTTCCTGTAAGTGGACCAGAACCTCCTATTACAAACACTTTACCCTCTTCATTAGATGTACCTTCATTTGTTCCATCTTTTTTACTACAGCCAACAACACTTGTAAGAACCAATGTTGAAGCTAATGTTAAACCTAATAATTTTTTCATCTTCATATCTATTCCTCCTTATACAAAAAAAGGTGTTCTATCTCTTAAGAACACCGTCATTCTTTTGTATATAATACTCTGAAGTATTTCATTTGTCAACAAGAAAATACACTAATTCGTTACTAAGGGAAAGTGCTTGTCACTTTTCACAGATGACTTAAGTGACGGAATGTTATGTTGTTAATTAAATACTTCTCCACCGCACTTGTCACAGTATTCTAAGCCTTCTAAAGTCTCTCCGCCGCAGTCAGAACATATAACCTTTTGTGGACATATCTCTATTTCTACAATTGGATATCTCGTCGCTTGGCTTCCTTTTTCTTCTATCAGTTGATTTTCATCTTTTATATTCTCTTTAAATACTGTAAGCTTTGCTGTTTCTTCTAGATAACGTTTCTTTTTTTCTGCTTTTTCTGTAAAGCGATGGCTTATCTTTTCTCGAAAAGACATATTTTCCCCTACCTTTATTATATTCGTATCCTTAGTATTACTATTCTTAGACCATTTAGTAACCAGGAACTATGAAGTAGCATTTGCTCGCGTCATAGTTCCGTCACTTAAGTCATTTGCGAATAGTAACTCCTACACTATGTATTCATTCTCTCTATATGTCTTCATCATTCTTCTAAAGATTTCACCTGTTGTAGGTGGTGTATAAGTGATTGCATTGGCTCCTGCTTCGATGGTTCTCAATATACTCTCATCATTCGGGCCACCAGTGGCAATAATAGGTATGTCTGGATACTTTTCTCTAATCTGTTCCACAATATATACAGTTTTCCCTGCACCTGATACATTGAGTATATCTGCTCCACTTCGAATTCTTGCATCTATATCGGTTTTCTCAGATACTACTGTAACTACAATAGGTATGTCGATCTTTTCTTTCAGATAAGCTACTGTTTCATTAGGAGTGGGAGCATTTACTACTACACCAACTGCTCCTTGAAACTCAGCATCTTCAGCAAGATTAGTAACCCTTTTTCCTGTTGTAGTACCTCCACCCACGCCACAAAACACTGGTACATCAGAAGCACTTATAATTGAGTGGGTTATGATTGGTTGTGGCGTAAATGGATATACAGCGATTACCGCATTGGCATTGCAGTTACGTATAACCGCAACATCTGTAGTAAAAACTACCGATTTAATTAATTTACCAAATATTCGTATTCCACTTACCTCATCAATAATTTTAGGAACTCGTATCATATGTTTTCTTAGTATTCCATCAATTTCCGGAATATTTTGTACCTTCATATATGACCTCCTTATCCTTTTTTATGATACCTTTAATTATAACGAAAAATGTTAGTAATAACAAGAAAAACACTTTATATTCATGCTAGCAAGTCATACCAGATTATCAATACCTCCGAATACATCTAAAGTACCGTATCCCCATTGCTGATTTGGATAATTATATCGTCCTAATCGATTACTTCCCCGAATTAATATCTTGCCTACATCTACGCTTCTCATATATGGATAATGATCCTCTACAATTCCCCATTCAAGCAACAATGCTGCTGCTCCTGTTCCATGTGCTGCTGCTATTGAAGAACCTGTCTTTCGTGCATATCCCCCTCCTGGAACAGGGCCAAAGACATCGACACCAGGTGCTGCAAAATCAGGCTTTATTCTTCCCAGTCTAGTATAGCCTCTGCTAGAATTTATATCAATATTATTATTTACATGATTATATGCACTTGTTGTAATTGTTCTATTTGTATTGGCAGGGTCACATAAGGTGGTATTTGGTTCAGGGGATATAAAATAAGTCGCATCAGATATAAATTCCCTCATTGGAAGCCATATATGATATTCTCCTCCAATCCCTGCCTCATCATGCACCCTCAAAGTCCAGATACCTTCTGTAGGGGTCTGAAAGCGCATAAAAATAAGAAATTCTCCTGTTCTACCTTCTACCATAACGTAATCAATATAGATTACTGCCTGTTCCAATACCAGCGGAACCACTGTACTTTTATTAAAAGAAACAGGAATTTTTGCAATATATTCTCCCCTAGGAGAAATAATTGCAACTGCAAACAAATATGGGGCACTTGCCCAAAGTTCTATGGTAAAGCCTCTTTCATTAGGGCCTACCCTTAATTCCACCTCTTGATATTCACTTTCCGGATTAATTCTGCCAAAAAAATGATGCCCTGCATTCCCTTCATTTCCTGAAGCAACAACTATTGTTTCACCAATAGAATCTGCCATTCGATCCATATATTCTGAAAGATAATTTCCAGTCTCATGATCACCCATACTGCTACCAACACTCATACAAACAGCTATAGGTTTATTATACTTTCTATGTGCCTCTCTCATATACTCTAACGCAAGCATAATATCATTTTCTTGATAACAAACAGCCCCATCCTGAATCTTATAGTACTCTTTCAGGTATTGTTTTGCCTCTTTTAATTTTACAACCACAATATCAGCCAAAGGCGCCACTCCTGTGAAGTCGTCACCAGGTTCTTCTCCTCCAGCCGCAATCCCTGCTATAAATGTTCCATGTCCATTTTCATCTAAAGTATCTTGCATCTCTACATCAGATCCATCCACATCTGAATTCTGATTACTTTTCCACTGAATAAGTTCATTAATCCTCTCTCTAGAGTATTCATTTCCATATAAAAATCCTTCTGGCGGAGTTCCCTCTTGCTGGGTCTGATCCCATATGGAAAGTATTCTTGTTGTATTATCTGCATTTTTAAATACAGGATGATTATAATCTATGCCTGTATCAATAATTCCAATAATTACATCTCGTCCTAGCAAGTTAAGAAAAGGTTGCCTTCTTAATCTCAATACACCCGCACTTTCCATATTAGAAGTATCAAGAAGCCCGTAACAAGCCGGGAATGCTGCATATCCAAAAGTATTGATGGATGCTGGATGTGTGGCTGTAATTCTTGCATATATAACGCTATAGTTACTATCAATTGGTTGTTCGCAGTCCAAATCGAACTCTTCATAAAAAAAGAAACCATTGCTAATACGTTGGAATATATAGTCAGCATACTCATTCGAATAAATTATTTCTTTGCAATTCTCTTGTTGAGATCCTATTGGCATAGTCGACTCCATATTTAGAACAATTATATTCCATTATATGTATGTTCCTCTTCAATATTCTTAGGACCTTCCATTATTGCTTGGATTCTTGTAATAATTTTGGTCTATCCATTCCTCGAATCTCAATCAACGGTGCTCCTTTTCCTTCAATATACGCCCGGGTAATTGTAACTCTGCCAATACTGTCATCCTTAGGTATCTCATACATAATATCAAGCATACATTCTTCAATAATAGAGCGTAATGCCCTTGCCCCTGTCTTTTTTTCTAAAGCTTTCTCTGCAATTGCTTCTAATGCTTCCTCTTCAAATACAAGATCCACTTCATCTAAAATTAATAATTTCTGGTATTGTTTTAAAATTGCATTCTTGGGCTCTTTTAAAATCTTAATTAATAATTCTTTGTTTAATCCTTCCAGCGAAAAGATAATCGGAAGTCTGCCTATAAATTCAGGAATCATTCCAAATTCCCTTAAGTCTTCTACTGTAACCTTTTGTAAAATATTTATATCTTTATCATATTTATCCTTGAGATCAGCACTAAAACCAATAGAAGTTTTTTTATTTAATCGTGTTTTTATAATCTTTTCAATCTCTGGAAATGCTCCACCACATATAAATAAAATATTTCTTGTGTTTATCGTCGTAAGAGGAACCATTGCATTCTTATTCGTAGCACCCACAGGCACTTCTACTTCACTGCCCTCTAATAATTTTAGCATTCCCTGCTGTACAGATTCACCACTTACGTCCCTGCTGTTGGTATTTCTTTTTTTTGCAATTTTATCAATTTCATCTATGAAAACAATACCTCTCTCTGCCTTTTCAACATCATTATCTGCTGCTGCTAAAAGTTTAGATATTACGCTTTCCACATCATCTCCAATATACCCCGCTTCGGTTAAAGAAGTTGCATCTGTAATAGCTAGAGGAACATTCAATAGTTTGGCCAGTGTTTTTACCAGGTAAGTTTTCCCACTTCCTGTTGGTCCAATCATAAGCATATTAGATTTCTCTATCTCAATATCATCAATGCTATCTGCAGCAACTCGCTTATAGTGATTATATACTCCTACAGATATTACTTTTTTAGAATAATCCTGTCCCACAACATATTCATCTAGCTGCCCTTTGATAATATGAGGTGCTGGAATATTACGAATATCAAATAATGCTTCCTCTTCTTCCTTCTGTTTTTTCTTCTTTACCTTTTGACTTTTTGGTACTTCATTCACAGGAGGCCTCATTTGGAACATAGCTGGATTAAAATTAGGCATGTCCATAAAGTTATGTCCATTTGAATTAATAGAATCAAATGTTTTCTGCATGCATTCGTCACAAATATGAATATTACTTGGCAGATGCATCATTTTTCCAACTTTGCTTTCAGGACGTCTACATATATAACAGTTCTCCTCATAGTCATTATTATCTTTGTCATTATCTATATGTTTACTTATATTATTGTCTTTTGAGTCTTTCTCTTCTTCATTTATGATATCTTTATCACTCATTACTGTATCTTCCTTTCCTATCCCCTATATATACAAGTATCCTTCATTGGTATTAGTGTAATTATATATTACCAATGAAGGATATACAAGATGATTTCTAACTCATTTATTCTGGAATTATATCATATCCAAATGGTGGAATCGTATTATTATCCTTAGACTTTTCTGCCTCTTTATTGAATTGAGTGGTGTCCATCTTCTCTAATACTACATCAACTATTATTTCCTTATATTCAGCACCATCTCGTCTTTGAATGGTAGCTTTAATATTAGTTCCAGCCGGATAACTACTTACTTTTTCTTTTACACTTGCCATAGAAGTAGCTTCTATACCGTTAATAGCAGTAATGATATCTCCTGGAAGAATTCCAGCTTTTTCAGAGGCCCCATCCTTTAATACTTCTATCACATATGCACCTAAAGGTATGTTATACATTCCTGAGAATTCAGTGGTTACATCTTGGCCAATTATTCCAAGATAACCTTCCTCACCTTCTTTTATTTCTTCTTTATTCATAAGCTCATTCATAATTGGAATAGCTTTTGATATCGGTATTGCATAGCCCATTCCTTCTACTTCGTTTGAGGCATACTTAACTGAATTAATTCCTATTACTTCTCCATTTATATTCAATAAAGCTCCTCCACTGTTTCCCGGATTAATTGCAGCATCAGTTTGAAGAAGTGTCATGTTCTTATTATCTACTGTTATCTTTCTATCTTTTGCACTAATATATCCTACTGTAACTGATTGTCCATATCCTAAAGCATTACCAATGGCAATTGACATCTGTCCAACCTTTACTTTGTCAGAATCTCCAAGTGTAGCTACTTGAATCTTATCTAAAGTATCCTCTTTAATTTTATCCAGACTTACAGCTACAACAGCAAGGTCTGATGATTGATCAGTCCCTTTCACTTTAGCATCAAGAATATCATTATTAATAAATGTTACTTTAATTGACTTTGAATCGGTAATTACATGGTGATTCGTTATAATAAGTAATTCACTTTTATTCTTACCTACAATAATACCCGATCCGCTACCTTGGGCATCTTCATCATATTCATTGCCAAAGAAATCTTGATAAGATTGAGTTACTGTACTAGTAATAGACACAATAGATGGCATTACATTTTCTACCACATGAGATACGTCATTATCACTTGAGATTCCTGCAGTAACAGGAGTCGTTACAATCTCATTCTCTTTATCGATCTGAACATTCTCTGTTATGTCATCATAGTTGTTCCCTGTCACAGTCTCAATAATCTGTGGAAAGTATATCCTTGCAATATAATTTGTTCCTTGGAAAGTCGCACCTGCTACAACTCCAAATAGTACACCAGCCATAACCAAGGCTACAAGTCTTTGTATCCCCTTCTTTCCTGTCATCTGCTGTGGTTTTTGATGCTGGTTCCCTTGATACTGATATACATGGGTTTGATGTCCTTGATCTTGGTATCCTTGGTGTCTATATCCTTGATTCTGATAACTATGGTTTTGATAATTTTGGTGTTGGTGGGGTTGAGGCTGGTAAGTATTATTATTCTGCTTCCAGTGATTATACTTAATCTCATCTTGTTTCATGCTATATATTCCATCTTGATGTTCAAATATCTCTTCATTT
>CAZAKD010000014.1:0-8713 GCA_964485435.1 uncultured Lachnospiraceae bacterium | reverse complement strand
CATTTGCTGAGTTCTCATCTATTGAGTTCTCCTCTACTATGTTTTGTTTTTCTAAATTATTATCCGGATTTATATTTTCTATGTTATCTTGTTCATATTCTTTATTCATATATGTGTTCCTCCTTTTATCATCATAAGTCAATTTATATAATATACAATAATTGTAACATATATTACTGTCTATTGCTATTTTATTTTAGTCTAGCAAATAATTGTGTTTAGTTTGTGAAGAAATACTTAAAAAATTTTAAGATTAATTAATATATGATTTTATTGTAGATTCTATTTGGATAATGTATTATAATGTGTGTGGGTTCTTACGTTATTTTACATACGAATTACATACGAATAAGTGAAATAAAAGAACAGTTATACTATTATTAGATTAAGGTGGTCATCAAATGATAAAAGATAATCAGAAAACATTTAATCGCTTCCATGTATTATTGGATGGCTTCATAGTTATTCTATCCTACGTTGTTGCATATGGACTTCGTTTTAAATTGTTAACATTCATGGATTTTTTCCGGACAGAACGAGCTTATTACTTTCCACTTACCTATATTGCCAAAGAATTAATCTATCTCGTTCCTATCTACCTAATTATATATTATTTTTTCAATCTATACTCTCCTAAGAGAGGTAGATCGAGAAGACGAGAATTGTGGAATATAACTCGGTCTAACATACTTGGTATTTTATTCTTCATGTTTGTATTATACCTAACCAAGCAGTCACATTTCTCTCGAAAGTTTATTGGAGTATTCTTTGTTGTCAACATTGCATTTGCTTACCTTTATCGAGGAATTCTTGGCAAAGTATTAAAGACAATACGTAAAAGGGGATATAATCTAAAGCATGTATTAATTGTTGGTTATAGTCGAGCTGCTGAAAGCTACATTGATAAAGTGTTCTCTAATCCACAGTGGGGTTACCATATTCATGGCATTCTAGATGATAACTTAGAACTTGGTACAGAATATAGAAAACTTAAAATCCTTGGCTCAACATCCAACTTACAAGATATGATTACAAACCATCATCTTGATGAGATTGTTATAACTCTTAATATAGGAGAATATTCAAAACTTGAATGTTTGGTTGCAACTTGTGAGAAATGTGGTGTTCATACGAAATTTGTTCCCGATTATAATCACATTATTCCAACTAAGCCATATACTGAAGATCTCAATGGTCTACCAGTGATTAACATACGTAATGTACCATTAACCAATACATTTAATAAAGCAATGAAACGAATGGTAGATATTATTGGCGCACTTTTTGCTCTAATCATATTCTCAATTCCAATGGCTATTATTGCAATACTTGTTAAGACTACTTCTAAGGGACCACTAATCTTTTGCCAAACCCGTGTCGGTCTTAATAATAAAGAATTTAAGATGTACAAGTTCCGCTCAATGGCTATGCAAAACCCTTCTGAAGAGAAGAAAGCTTGGACTACTTTTGATGATCCTAGGGTAACTCCAATTGGTAAATTCATTCGTAAGACTAGTCTTGATGAATTCCCTCAATTTTTAAATGTACTAAAAGGCGATATGAGTCTGATCGGACCTAGACCAGAGAGACCATTCTTTGTAGAGAAATTTAAAGAAGAGATTCCTAGATACATGATTAAACATCAAGTTCGTCCTGGACTTAGTGGATGGGCTCAAGTGAATGGTTTACGTGGCGATACTTCAATTCGTAAGAGAATTGATCACGACTTATATTATATTGAGAATTGGACTTTAGGATTAGATATTAAAATCTTGTTTATGACTGTATTTAAAGGATTTCTAAATAAGAATGCTTATTAGGAGAATATAATACTATGGCTAAAATTAAAAAGAAAAAGAAGAGTAAACTAAAAATTATCTTTATTCTTGAGATATTATTTATCATCATTCTAATTCCTGTAATCTATCTCTATATACAACTAGAGAAGATACCAACAGCGGATATTGATGAGAGTAAGATTATTCAGAACGACATAGATAATTCGGATCTAAAGAAATATCGTAATATAGTTATATTTGGCGTGGATTCAAGAGCCAACGACTTAAAGAAAAACACCAGAAGCGACTCAATTATAGTGGTAAGCATTAATAAGGCCACAAAAGACGTCAAATTAGTGTCCCTATACCGTGATAATTATGTATCAATTGACGGTCATGGCTATACCAAATTAAATCATGCCTATTCCTATGGAGGGCCGGAACTTGCATTAAGTACTATCAATACGAATTTTGACTTAGATGCTACTGAATTCGTAACTGTTAACTTTAGCGCATTGACTAATGTAATTGATTTATTAGGCGGAATTACCTTGGACATTGAAGAAAGTGAATTAAAATATGTGAATGCGTATGCAAGAGATGTTGCAAAGATTAATAAAACTACCTATAACAAGATTACGTCCCCTGGTTCTCAAGTAGTGGATGGAACTCAAGCAACTGGTTATGCAAGAGTTCGTAATACAAGTGGTGGTGATTATCGTCGTGCAGAGAGACAAAGAACAATCATTGAGCAAATATTCAAGAAAGCGAAATCATCTAACATTACAACATTAATTTCAATTATGAATGAAATGATTCCACAAGTTTATACAAGCTTAGATACAGCTGAGCTATTAAACTATGGAAAGGATATCTTGTTTTATAATGTAGGAGAACAAACAGGATTCCCATTTGATAAAAAATCAAAGAAAATAAACGGTACCTCTTACGTATTAGCAGATACATTAGAATCTAATGTAGTCCAACTCCACCAATTCCTCTTCGGAACCGAGAATTATGTTCCTTCAGAGACAGTTAAATCAAGAAGCGCTGAGATTGCTAATCGTTAAACACTAACTGAACTAGTCTACGTGTAGATAGTCCATCTAGGTATTCATAATAATCTAGTTTAAATCTTTGAATCCGTTCTATATCATATTGATTCTGAAGTATACATGTTATTAAATCTTCAGTGGTTCTCACAACTGGACCAGGAACGAATTCTTCGTAGGGGCGATAGAATCCCCTGCCTCTATCAGAGAATTCATCTAAATCATAGGCATAAAAAATCATAGGTTTACCTTGCAGACAATATTCAAATACGATAGATGAATAATCTGTAATCAGCAAGGAAGAAACTGCAAATAAAGAATTTAAGTCATCATAATGAGAGAGATTATAGACCCTAGAATAATCTCTCTTTTCTTTTTCTACAAAATGAAAACTATGGGCTACATAAGGGTGAAGCTTTAATACAAGAACCCATTCTTCGGGCAATCTACTTAATAGAAGAGAAATATCTAATTCTATCTTAGGATGATCCACTTCCGTATCACGAAAAGTAGGGGTATAAAGAATTATTTTTTTTCCTTTTAGCTCTTGATATTCATTATAGAAATTCTCTTTATGTTTCTGCAAGATATCTTTTTGAAATAATAGATCTGTTCTTGGCAATCCCGTTGAATATACCTTATCCTTAGTAACTCCGAAAGCTCCACTATATTGATCTATCATTTTACTACTATTTACAAGCAGATGAGTAATCGTTTGATTTGCTCTAAACTCTAATTCTTTCAGTTTACCTGTGTTAGAGTCTTGTCCAAACTTCTTAATTGTTCCTGTTCCATGCCACAATTGAACTACTTTTACGCTCTTCTTAAACTGTAGATATGACATAGGTAAAAATATATCATCAAGAAATATATAACTTGAAGTGGCAAGATGGTATGATTTCATAATAAAGAAAGGAATAAAGTTAAATAGTATCTTTTTACCCTTTATACCATTTACATCTTCTTTGGTAATATAGACCATTGTATAAGAATATCCTTTTTCCTTTAGATATTCCACTACTGTGCCTATATTACTTCCTTTGCTACTATCGTGGTGCATAATGCAACACACTTTATTCTTATTTAACTTACATAACTTAAATATGTTAAAAAACAGAAAAAAGATTCGATAGCCAATTATCTTCATGATAACGTCCGCCCTTCCACTAATTCCTCAATAAGTTTAGCTACCTTATAAGAAGCCTTTCCATCATCAGCATGATTATATTTTTGTGAAAACTCATTGTATCTTACAGAATATTCATTTGGATCGTAATTCTTAATATCTCTAATTAATTCCTCTGTTGTTAAGGATATAGGTCCTGGTGCTTCACTTATAAAGTCAAAATAGAATCCACGTAGATTATCTTTATAATTATCTAAGTCATAAGCATAGAAAAACATTGGTCTATGTAATAAGCTATAATCAAACATTACTGAGGAATAATCTGTAATCAGATAGTCTGATACTAGATATAGATCTGCAATATCATAAGTCTGATCATAATCATAGATAAAACCTTCATATTCACTCCAATCAATGTTATCCATTATTAGATAATGATATTTCACGATCATAACATATTCGTCTCCAAGCTCTCTTTGTGCTTTATCAAAATCTAATTTTGGACTAAACTTATATTTTCCTTTCCCATAGAATTCATCATCTCTCCAAGTTGGTGCATATAAGATTATCTTTTTATCCATCGGGAGTTTAAGCTCTTTTTTTAGTTTCTTAATATATTTTTGGTTATTATCCTTGATTAAGGTATCATTTCTAGGGTAACCAATCTCCAACATAGTTTTATCAAAAGCAAATGCACGGCGAAACACATTTGTTGAGAAATTGTTTTGAGATATTAAATAATCCCATGTTCTTGTATTTTCATAGAAATTATTCTTATATTTAACTATATCAGTCTCTCCTGCCATAGATACTTCATCCATATCTAAAGCTAATTTCTTAAGTGGGGTTCCGTGCCAAGTTTGTATATATTGAACTCCATCTCTTTTAATTAAGAACTTTGGCATTCTTGAATCACTAACCCAGACTCCAGCCCTAGCCATAAGATAAAGATATTTAAGTCTATTTCTTTTCACCTTTTGGGCTTGTCCAGGAATAGCAATAGAGGTATCATTAAAAACAAAATAACAACGGTACTGTTGATCTAGACCAAGCCTAACCATCTCTTCATAAATAGATTTGGGATTCCCAGTATAATTTCTTCCTAGATTACTCTCAAGTAGAATAATATCCTTCTTTACCTTAAATAAACGAATACAGGCACAATAATATTTTCTCACTATCTTTTTTAATATTCTTCTAATATCTTTTCTTATCTTTTCCATGATTAGTATACTAATACCTTTCCACTTTTCTCTTATCGTAAAGAAAACTTTGAGTACAACATCTCAAAGTTTTCCTAATTCGTATTGCTGTATTATATCTGTTATCTTTTTGGTTGACTTAAATGTAAGTCACTCTTAATCTTAGTTGTGGATATTCCATCTGTTCTTGAAAGATAAACTACTTCACAATAATCTTTCAAAAAGTCAAACTGACCCTTCCAATCGTCACCCATTACAAATACATCTACTTTGTTATTAACAACATCATCTATCTTTTGCTCCCATGTGTATTCTGGTATAACTTCGTCAACATATTTGATTGCTTCTAATATGATCTTCCTATCTTCATAACTATGATAAGCTGTTTTATGTTTTAGCGCATTGAATTCATCAGAAGATAATACTACCAGAAGATAGTCTCCCATCTCTTTGGCTCTTCTTAATAGATTAATGTGTCCCACATGCAATAAATCATATGTTCCATAGGTGATTACTTTTCTCATAATATGTGCCTTTCTTAAAGTTAATCTTCATTAAGACGATTAAGAGCACTAAATACTGCCCTTACTGATGCTCTTGTAATATTAGAACTTACACCAACACCAAATGCTGTCTTGCCTGTTTTTAAATTAAGAACATGAATATATGCTGCCGCTTTTGCATCAGAACCTTCACCAAGTGCATGTTCTGAATAGTCAAGAATCTTAGTATTTAATCCCAATTCCTTTTTAAGTGCATTCTTAACAGAGTCAATTGGTCCATTACCTGTTGCTTCAGCAATCTTCTCAACTCCATGATCTGTAAATACAACTTTAGCTAATGTATCGTAGTTAGTTCCACTATCAGACATGTCTTCGATCTTAACTTTTCTAAAATGAAGTGGTTCTTTTTTCTCTATATAATGTTCATTAAATTGTTCCATAATAACATCTGGCGCAACTTCACCTTGCTTCTCAGCAATCTTTTGAATCACATCAGCAAATTCTTTGTGCATACCCTTTGGAAGTTTGAATCCAAAATAAGTATCCATGACAAAAGCAACTCCACCTTTACCAGACTGACTGTTAATACGAACAATTGGTTCGTATTCTCTTCCTAGATCTGATGGATCGATTGGTAGATAAGGAACTGCCCAAATCGCACTGTTTCTATCCTTCATTGCTTTAATACCCTTGTTGATTGCATCTTGATGAGAACCGGAAAATGCTGTAAATACAAGTTTCCCAGCATATGGATGTCTAACATGTACCGGAATCTTATTGCATCTCTCATATACATCCACAATCTCATTAATATCTTCAACATTAAGTTCAGGGTTTATGCCTTGAGAAAACATATTCAAGGCAACATTCATTATATCTACGTTACCAGTTCTTTCACCATTACCAAATAGTGTTCCCTCAACTCTGTCACAACCAGCTAATATTGCAAGCTCAGTTGCCGCAACAGCCGTTCCTCTATCGTTATGAGGATGAATACTTACTATAACAGAATCTCTTTTCTTAAAATTCTCATTCATCCATTCTATCTGATCTGCATATACATTAGGAGTAGTCATCTCAACCGTTGCAGGTAGATTGATTATTACCTTGTCTTCTGGAGTTGCTCCCCAAGTGTCAACTACTGCTTCACATACCTCTAATGCATATTCTAGCTCTGTTCCTGTAAAACTCTCTGGTGAATATTCAAGAATAATCTTTCCCTGAAATCTCTTAGCATATTCTTTTACCAACTTTGTGCCTTCAATAGCAATCTCTTTGATTTCATCTTTACTCATTCCAAATACAACATCTCGTTGCAATACAGAAGTTGAGTTATAGATATGGACTATTGCTGTCTTAACACCTTCTAATGCTTCAAAAGTTTTCTCAATTAAGTGTTCTCTACATTGTACTAAAACCTGAATGATAACATCATCGGGAATTAACTTTCTATCTACTAATTGTCTAAGAAAATCATATTCTAATTGAGACGCTGAAGGAAAGCCAATCTCAATCTCTTTAAATCCTAACTTTACTAATAGATTAAAGAATTCAATCTTTTCTTCAACTACCATTGGCTCAATCAAGGCTTGATTACCGTCACGAAGATCTACGCTACACCAAATTGGTGCCTTTTGAATCTCTTTATCTACCCATACTCTATTCTTTTTGTGTGCTACCGCTACTCTTTTATATCTTTTATAATTATTCATAATAATATATCCTCCTAATTTACAATAATAATACAATCTTGGTCAACATAATTTTAGTAAATATCATTATTATAAGCCTTGGAGTCGGTAAATCACACTGTATTTTTTTATAATAAATAAATTGGCTTTATCTACTCTAGCCCCATCCTAATCAGTCCTTTTTTGTTTATTGTGACTAATTATAACATTCACATGTTTTTTTATCAACTACTATTTTCCTATTCTAGTTCATCACCTAATCCATCTTGAATTAATCTACATATCGTCTCGAGTGCAATCTCTTCATCTGGACCGTCACAGATTACCTCAATCTCAGTATTTCTCTTAATTCCAGCTCCCAAGACACTCAATACACTTTTGGCATTCGCTATAGAATGAAGATGAGTAAAAGATATCTTAGATTTGTACTTTAAAGCTTCTTCGCACAATCGGCTAGCAGGCCTTAAGTGCAACCCTAATGGGTTCTTAACCACTACTTTTCTACGGACCATAATATTCCTCCTTATGGATTGACTTCTTCCTCATCAACATTATCATCTGTAGTAATTGAATTCTCTGCATCCTCTAACTCACCTGAATTCAAAGGTGTATTCACGCCTGTTAAAGTAATACTTAACACAGGTTTCTCTACGATTGTTACTCCTTCTGGTATGGATAACTCTACTTCTAATTCATGACTTCCAATCTCTAGCCCTGTTAGATCAATCGTAGGGTTTAGACTTGCTATGTCAATATTCTTCAAGTTATCTCCTAAGCCAGACACAATAATATATAATTCATCCCCTTCGTTATAGTTAAAAGTTGCACCAGCTGGTAAGTTCTTAATCTCAATATTATTAGATTTAAAAGGTATTGATTTCTCTCTTAAGGTCTCAATCTTTGCATTTACCATTATTGTATCACTATCACCAGCTAGACGAATTCCCTCTGGTAGATAGTCATTAAGGTCTATCTCTTCTTCTACATTGATATAGGCGTTGTTAATATCAACAACAATCGGTATCGTAGAGACTTTTTGTAATGCACTAGAGTCTCCTGCAATGGTAATTGTCTTTGGTTCATACTCTATTCCAGCTAGCCCATAACCCTCTAAAGGTTCCCCTTCCGTCTCTAAAGATAGATGAATCGTTTTTGTCTTAAGGATGCTAGCACTTAAAGATATGTTATTGCTACTAAAAGTTAATTTCTCAGACGCAATATATTTTCCATTGGAATCATAAGCCCTTGGTTCACCTTGAGCACTAAAATCTTCTGAAGCATTCGATACATCCATTTCAACTCGTACCTGATCAATCTTTTCAATAATAGACTTAGCTCCACTTACTTGTATAATATTCGGC
>CAZAKD010000013.1:13782-15877 GCA_964485435.1 uncultured Lachnospiraceae bacterium | reverse complement strand
CCTCGCATACGGTTACCTTCGGATGTCAGATGAACGCTCGAGATTCTGAAAAAATCGCAGGTATCCTAGAACAAATAGGCTATACTATGATTGAATCTGAAGAAGCAGATTTCGTAATCTATAATACATGTACTGTTCGAGAAAATGCCAATCTAAAAGTATATGGTCGTCTTGGATACCTAAACAAATTAAAGAAAAAGAATCCGAATATGATGATTGCGCTATGTGGATGTATGATGCAAGAAGATGCTGTAGTAGAAAAAATCAAGAAAAGTTATCGCTTCGTAGATATCATATTTGGAACACATAATATATTTAAATTGGCCGAATTAATCCAAGCAAGAATCGATTCCAAAGGTATGATTATTGATATCTGGGAAGGCACAACTGAGATTGTAGAAGACCTTCCAAGTGAACGTAAATACCCATTCAAAGCCGGAGTAAATATCATGTATGGCTGTAACAACTTCTGTAGTTACTGCATAGTACCTTATGTAAGAGGAAGAGAACGTAGCCGTGATCCTAAAGATATCATCAAAGAAATTCAATCCCTTGTAGACGACGGCGTAGTAGAAATTATGCTTCTAGGACAGAATGTTAACTCCTATGGAAAAACCCTCGATATACCTATGGAATTCTCTGAACTCCTTCAAGAGATCGAGAAAATACCTGGATTAGAACGAATTCGCTTTATGACCTCCCATCCAAAGGATTTATCTCCATCTCTCATAGAAGTAATGAAGAACTCTACTAAGATATGTAACCATCTACATTTACCTGTTCAATCAGGAAGTTCAAGACTTCTAAAGATAATGAACCGTCGATACACAAAAGAACAATATCTTGACCTAGTAGAACAAATTAAAAAAGCAGTCCCTAATATCTCATTAACAACAGATATTATTGTAGGCTTCCCTGGAGAAACTGAAGAAGACTTCTTAGAAACCGTTGATGTAGTTAAGAAAGTAAGATACACAAGCGCCTATACCTTTATATACTCCAAGCGCACAGGTACCCCTGCAGCCAACATGGAAGAACAAGTACCAGAAGACGTAATAAAAGACCGTTTCAATAGACTACTAAAAGAGATACAACAAATCTCAAGAGAACTATCAGGGCCAGATACCGGAACCACCCAAAAAGTATTAGTAGAAGAAGTCAACACTCAAGACCCAACCCTACTAACAGGCCGATTAACCAACAATGTACTCGTACATTTCCCAGGAGACCAATCCCTAATTGGCAAAATTCTAGACGTAAACCTACATACTAGTAAAGGATTCTATTATATTGGTAAATTAGTTTAGAGGTTAATATAGCACTATAAAAAGGAGAGATTTTTCTCTCCTTTTACATTTTTTTAAAACCTTCAATTTTCAATATTGCCTCAATTTCCGAAGCTTCTTCTATCAATATACAACTATCATACTTATACGCAATATTAATTAGCGATGGTACAGAGTTTTTTGTAAACATTAATAACACCTAACACACAACTAACCAATAAACAGGAACGATGACCCGAGTAAAAGTTTCTGAAAAAGGAGTTTTTGCACTCGTCGGCACTTAGGCTCTGTCTTCTAGAGCCTTATGTACCGCTACGAAGTGCAACTAAGCGAAAGCGTCTCCTTTCCAGAAACATTTACTCGGGTCATCATTCCGTCACTAAGTCGTTAGTCTACAACTTAAAGTGACCAACTATTGATTTTAGGGTGTTTACGCAGGTTATAGTTTCTTTGGCTTTATTGTAAGTCTCTGTTGATAGAGACTCTATTCCTTGATTACGGCTTGATATATCAACTACTCCACTCGCTGATTCACTGATAGCTAGATTAATCTCACTCATCTCTTGAGTAATATTTTTCATTGTTACACTTAATTCATCGATTGCCTCATGCATATTATCCATTGTAGCATTTACTTTGATTGCATCCTCATTATATTGATAACTCACATCGATAAAATTTGAATAATCAGATAGAACATTTTCATCTAAAAAGGATAGAATCTGTGTTAAACTCTGTGCCATCTTCTTCACTGCAGCGTTAACTCCATTTACAATCTCAGTAATATTAGATACGGTATTCGTAGACTG
>CAZAKD010000013.1:10738-13772 GCA_964485435.1 uncultured Lachnospiraceae bacterium | reverse complement strand
ATCTCATTGGCAACTACACTAAATCCTTTACCTGCCTCTCCTGCTCTTGCCGCCTCAATAGAAGCATTTAACGAGAGAAGATTGGTTTGTTCTGCAATATCTATAATAGTCTTTGTTAATTCGTTAATTTTAAATACTGATTTTGATTGTTCTATAGCTAGTTCTGTATCTTCCTTTACAGATTCATAGATGGCTCTTGTTTTAGAACTGGCAGATTCTGTACTATATTGCAACTTCTTTGCTCGTTCCATAATAGTTTTAGACACATCAACACCAGTTATGGCCTTTTCCCGCATATTCAATGTGCTCGCTTCAATATGGTGTATATTTTCTTGAATAAGCACAGAACTTGCAAGGCTTTGTTCCATTCCAGCAGACAATTCCTCCCCAGTTGCTGAATTGTCACATGCATTCTCATTCACTGTGTTCGCAATTAGGAATAAAGAATCCGCTTGATTACTTATACTTTCTGAAGACTCTGAAAGTTGAATCATCATTTCACGAAATGACTTTCTTAACTTAATAATAGAGCGACTCATATATCCAGTTTCATCTTTATTCTTTAATAATCCCTCCACTGTATCGTCAGACTGAAGGTCAAAATCAGCAGTTTTACGTATTAATCTTGTTACTTTTTTTATAGGTGACGTGATCGTATTGGAGAAAAGGTAACCTATAAAAGAGAGAACAATTATAATAAGTATAGATATGATAATCGAGCTCTCTACCATGGTAATTACTGGCTTTTCAATGATGTCTCTGTTGATTACCATACATAGTATCCAGTTGTTCACTGATGATACACTATAACTAATATACTGGTTTTCACCGTTACTTTCATCTAAAAGAACAGATGATTCTGGTATACTACCAGCCATAACTTCATGAACTACCTCTAGAACTTTTTCATTCTGAATTGTGGTTCCAATATAATTAGAATCAGGATTATAGATATAATACCCATTACTATCTAATAGATATGCATAACTACTCTCTTCTCCTAATACTTTCATATCTGCAATAATATCAGATAATAATGATACTTTAACCGTTGTAGATAATACTCCAATTACTTCTGATTCATCATAGATTGATACTTGGGGAATACCTAAAGTCACAACAGGAGTATTATCTTCTCCTATA
The DNA here is from genome assembly GCA_964485435.1 of uncultured Lachnospiraceae bacterium. Classification (GTDB taxonomy): domain Bacteria; phylum Bacillota; class Clostridia; order Lachnospirales; family Lachnospiraceae; genus CAZAKD01. Next base: position 12,629 of record CAZAKD010000013.1, on the reverse strand, counting down.
AAGAATACATTGCTCTGTGCTGCAGTATTTTGGCTAACGATTCTTTTGATATAACTCTCTCCAGAGTAATCCATACCCACCATGTTGGGATCAGAACTTAACATTACTTTTCCAGAATTACTTAACAATGATATATTTTCATGTATTGTATTCTTATCCATATATTTATTCAAAGCTCTTTGACATTCACCAATTAACTTTGCACCATTTGAACTTTGGAATTGAAATAAATCTTCAGAATTATCAAGGTAAGACATAGAAGCGTTAATGGACTCTACAGACTTATCAATATCCTTACTTTGTACATTTACCAAGTCAAGTAATGTAGCTTTTGTATTCTTATCAATGGCACTTCTAGATATATTAATTAAAAAAGATGATGCTATAAATACTGCAATAATAATACATGATATTACTAATAGAGAAATCTTTGTATTAATAGAATTTATAGCGCTAATATTCTTTTGATTTGCTTTCTTATCAACTATTTTCTTAGCCTTTTTATACTTTAAAGTTCCATTTTTCTTTTGTAAAACCCCCATGGATTTATCACTCCTTCACCCCACCTAAGGCAACTCCGGCTATAATATATTTTGATAGTGCAAAGTACACAATAAAAATTGGAATAACTGTTATTGTAAGTCCAACATAAGTTCTTCCCAAATCAAAATTAGAAGGATCAACATCTTTGATTTTTGCGATTAGCATAGGTAGAGTATATTTTTTCTCCTCTGAAATAATCATAGCTGGTGTAAAGTAATTATTCCAAGATGCTAAAAATGCAAAGATTGCTTGTGTTGCAATTGCTGGTTTTAATAAAGGAATCGCTATTCTATTAAATGTCTGAAATTCTCTAGATCCATCAATTCTTGCTGCGTCAATAATCTCTAGTGGAAGTCCATTCTTCATATACTGTTTCATAAAGAATACAACACTAGGCGCTGCTATCGCAGGAATGATTAATGGAATATATGTATTTAATAGATCTAATTGTTGCATAAATCGAAAGAAACCGATAGAAGATACCTGTGTAGGCACCATCATGATTGCTAAAATAAATGACCAAGCAAAAGTTCTTCCTTTAAAACGATATACTGTTAGCCCATAGGAAACCATACTAGAAGCATATACACATAACAAAGTTGAACTAGTTGCAATAATGGCACTATTAGCCATATTTCTCCATACATCCTTATATTGAACTAAGAAGTTCTTCAAGTTAAAGATAAGATGACTAGAAGGAATCAAACTAATTCCTTGTTGAATTGCTACGCTTGTTCTTGTTGAATTCACTGCCATAATCCAAAATGGTAATATACTTAAAATACACAGGAGTATACACACTGTATATCGAATAAGCTTTTGCACGATTAACCAAAGTTGATATCTTTCTCCCTTTTTCTCAATTGATAATGTAGATTTACTCATGTCTGATATCTCCTTTCTATATGTTCTTAGCCGCTTTTTTATTGGCTTTACGCTCTTTTATCTCATCTTTATCACGCATAATATAGAAAAGAAGAACACTGAGAATTATAGTTACAAAAAACAACATTACAGATGCAGTCGCACCTTTTCCAAGATTTCTTGTGGATATACCATGTTTAAATATATACATAGATACAGTCTCTGTTTTATAATCCGCTGCTTTTTTAATCATAAGTTTTGGAATATCAAACATCTGCATACCTCCAATTGCTGAAGTAACTACTGTGAATAATAAGATTGGTTTTAATAATGGCAAGGTAACATAACGATAAATCTGTTTACTACTTGCGCCATCGACCATTGCAGCTTCAAATTGACTTGGACTAATACCAAGAACTCCTGCAATAAGTATGATCATTGTATTACCATACCACATCCAGAACTGACTAAATGCAATTAAAAA
>CAZAKD010000013.1:0-10728 GCA_964485435.1 uncultured Lachnospiraceae bacterium | reverse complement strand
CTTGATTAAAACCTGTATGATATAATCCTGGTTCAATAAGTTTTATTTTTATATCCCTAGTACTATTTAATAAATCAAAGGATTTTTCCTTTAATCCCATCTGTGTTAAGAATTGATCACCAGGACCTCCAACACTAAAAATGGAATAGAATAAAGCAGCAATTGTAGCCGCCGTAATAATATTAGGCATATACATCATTACTTTAAAGGCACCCTGTCCCTTTAGCTTGATTCGTATATCAGTAAACCAAGCAGCTAATAATAAAGATAATAATATCTGAGGAACGAAGTTTAATATCCATATGTAAAATGTATTATAAAAAGCATTTCCAACTGATTGTGGTGAACCAGGAACCTTGCCAATTATTTTCAAAATATCATTAAAAAATAATTTAAATTCTGAAGCATAATTCTGAAATCCTATAAATGTAGGACCTACATAAGAAGTACCACCACCGCTAGAATAGTATTCGAAGAAACTAAGACTGATGGTGTATATTAATGGCCATAATGAAAAAATAAGATATACTATGAAAAATGGTGCTATAAAGAAATAACCATATCTTCCATATTCAATCGTTTTCTTTTTACGTCTTTTTTCTACTGTTTGACTTAACACATGTTTAGATTTGCTCATATATGTCACTTCCTTATATCCAAATTTGTTCATAGTGTACTCCATACGGCCCAAGCCGTATGGAGCTTTATTAATAATTATTATTATTCGCTTAAATCTGCAAATTGTCCTAATACTGCTGCTTTAAAATCAGCTAAAGCTGTAGCTTTATCTTTTTCGCCAGTCGCATAAGCTTTTGCTTCAATTGCGAAGGCATCATTGATCTTTTGATCATAAGCTGTCATCATAGAAGTATCAATTTGATTCGCTGTTTCAGCAAATACAGCATAATATTCTTGACCACCTAAGAAATCAAAGCTTCCTTTACCATCATCAATAATTCGTTTGATAGCTGTTTTGTTATTAACATAATCTTTCTTTTCAACTGAGTAGTTATACATAGCATCTTCATCACAAGTAAAATATCTAATGATTTCTGCTGCTAATTCTTTATTAGAGCACTCTTTACCAGCAGCTGCCCATGTTCCACCCCAGTAATACCATTGTGGTCCTTGGCACATAGCCCAATCTCCGTAAGTACCAGTTTCTGCATCACCTGAGTTAGCCATAAGTGTCCATTGTACAAACCATGTAGAACCAAAATATCCAAATGTAGAATCATTTCCAGCATTAGCAGCCCAAGCATCAGACCACTGTGAAGTACCATTGGTTAATCCTTCTGATTCTAATACTTTATTAAATTCTAGATACTCTTCCATCTTAGGATCTACAGATAATTTACCACCATCAACCCAAGCTTCCGTTCTAGCTGACATATATGGTCTAAATGCATCATCTGGTCCAGATATTATCTTAGTTTCACCATTAGACTCACTATTAATCTTTCTAGCTACATCTAGGAAAGAATCCCAGTCAGATATCATTTTTTGAACTTCTACTGGATCATCAGTTCCAAGATATTTTTTAGCTAAACTTCTTCTATAGATAAATTCACCTGGTGCTGCTTGCCATGAAAGACCTTTTTGGCTTCCATCACGTTCATCTTGTGCAGTTGTAATTGTATATTCATATTGGTCTGGATAATCAGCTGCAGTGATTCCAAGATCATCCATTTTTAAAGTGTTGTCTGTTGAAACATATTTCTTGATATAATCTGCTTCAAGTAAAAGTAAATCTGGAGCATCATCAGCACCATTACCTTCAAATGCTAGGTCAAGTTTCTCTTGATATGCATCTGTTCCAGTTATAACAAATTGGAAATCATATTTATCTGCATATTCTGGGTGATCTTTTAAGAAGAAATTCTCTACCATTCCCTGGAACTCATCATTCCATGACCAAATATAGAACTTTTCTTTTTCTGTAGATGTGTCAGTTTCAGTTTCTTTTTCTGTTCCTGCTACATCTTCAGTTTTGGAAGTTGTGTCTGTTTCATCGCTTTTACCACAAGCTGTTAAGCTAGCGAACACTAAAGTTGTTGCTAATGCTAATGCTAAAATCCTCTTTTTCATACCTAATCCTCCTAAATGTTTCAACATTTTTTAAGGTAGCTTTTTCACTGAATTACCATGAACCAGCTTTCCTTTTACTACTTCCCTTGTTATCAAGGTAGTTTTTGGTCTTTCGATTAAGTTAATTAATTGTTCTGCGGCGGCTTTACCTAAAGACTTTGTATCCTGTTTCAAAGTTGTAAGCTTAGGCTCTAAAACTTGTGTAAAATGAAGCCCATCATAACCAACTACGGATATATCATCTGGAATAAGTAGTCCCTGCTCTTTGATCTCATTGATTCCGCCAATACAAGCAAAATCATCCGGATAAATAATACAAGTAGGTCTTACTTTTAATCCAAGCAATTCCTTAGTCAGCTTAGCAGCAGAGTCAGTATCATGATAGATTCCTTCTTTTACATATTCTGAAGGAATCTCAAGACCGAGCTCTTCCATTGTTTTATAAAAACTTGTAACACGATCTCTTGAAACCGAAGAATCTGCTCCATGAATGTATGCAATGTTACGATGTCCCATACTGTGAATGTATGTAACCAAATCTCTAATACCACCAATATTATCTGACATAATCGCCGTCCTATTGTTGAAGATATGGTCAATAGTTACAACTGGTATATCACTATTAACTAGTTCAATCACTTCTGGTTCATCAAAATCAACACATGCAATAACCACTCCGTCTACGCCGCGATATCGACAATGTTCATAGTAAGACATAGCTCTTGTTCCAATGTGATGATTAATAAAGGTAATATCATATCCTTTTTTCTCAACATACACCTTAACGTTATCAAGAACACTAGCAAAATATTCATGGGTCAAACCACTATTGGTTCCATCTACAAACAATACACCTATATTATAGGTTCGGTTTGTTTTTAATGCCCGTGCTGCAGAATTTGGGAAATATCCTAGTTCAGCAGCAGATTCTTTCACTAATCTTTTAGTCTCTTCCCCGATGTCACTGTAACCGTTTAAGGCTTTACTTACTGTTGCAACAGAAACACCACACTTTAAAGCTATATCTTTCATTGAAACCATTTCGGCACCTCCAAATTATATTTAATATATCTACTAAACTTTTCGTAAAATAGAATTTTGCGGAAAATCATCTATTTATTATACTATAGATTCCACAATATATTAAAATAAATAGAGCTGCATTTACTTAATCGTTTTCGCATCTTTATTATATCTTAATCCATCAAATAAAGCAAGCGTAATTTTTATATTTTTGTATGTTTTTAATAATTATACTTAAAGTTTATACCTCTTTTAAACGTTTCTTCTATATAAACGCAAATTAACCAGACTTCTATAGGTAACTATTTCGAACACGTTTTCAATAGTATTTTAAATATCTAACACCCATAAATTTATCTTTTCTTTTCAACGTATATATCTTTTTACTTTTCTCCTATGCATTATAAACAAAATTATGACTATATTTTATTATTATAATAAAATTATAACCAATTTAATTCTCCATATTGATTTAATTCTAGTTTTATTATATACTAACCCTGTAAATACATTTTATCCAAAATCAACTTAATCGTTTTCACAAAATCGCATTTAGCATTACTAATACATACAATTGTCATACACAGGACTGATGACACGATTAAATGTTTATGAAAAGGAGTTTTTGCACTCGTCGGCACTTAGGCTCTGTCCTTTAGAGCCTTATGTACCGCTACGAAGTGCAACCAAGCGAAAGCGTCTCCATTTCATAAACATCTAATCGAGTCATCATCCGTCACTAAGTCAATACTAAGTCAACACTAAGTCAATAAGGAGACAAACAAATATGAAATATGGATTTTTTGATGATAATAATAAGGAGTATGTAATTACTGCTCCAAACACTCCCCTACCTTGGATTAACTATTTAGGAAATGATAATTTCTTTTCTCTTATATCCAACACTTGTGGAGGATATAGTTTCTATAAAGACGCAAAACTTTTACGCCTAACTAGATATAGGTATAATAACGTTCCTCAAGATACTAACGGTAGATATTACTATATAAAAGATAATGATGTAGTTTGGAATCCAGGATGGCAACCAACTAGAACTCCTCTTGATGAATATTCTTGCCGACATGGATTGGGATATAGTACTTTTACTTCTTCTAAAAACAACTTAGAGGCAGAGCTTTTAGCATTTGTACCACTAAATTCTAATTGTGAGATCAATCAATTAAAGTTAAAGAACAATAGCTCCTCACCAAAGAGTATCTCTCTTTTTTCATATATAGAGTTTTGTTTATGGAATGCTGTAGATGATATGACTAATTTCCAGAGAAACCTAAATGTTGGTGAAGTAGAAGTTCAGGGTAGTGACATCTATCATAAAACAGAATATAGAGAACGCAGAAATCATTATGCTGTGTATTCTGTAAATACTTCTATCGATGGATTTGATACAAGTAGAGATGCTTTTCTTGGTTCATATGGAACGGTAGAATCACCTGAAGTTGTTACGAATGGAACAAGTACCAGTTCAATTGCACATGGTTGGTCTCCTATTGCTTCTCATCATATTAAGATTGATTTACTTCCAGGAGAAGAAAAAAGCTTTATCTTTACTTTAGGCTATCTTGAGAATCCTAAAGAAGAAAAGTGGGAGTCACCAGGAGTCATTAATAAAGCACCTGCTAAAGAATTATTAGCTAGATTCGATACTGATAAAAAGATTGAAGTTGCTCTTTCTCAACTAAAAGATTATTGGAATAACTTATTGGCTAATTTTCAGATTGAAACAAAAGATGAGAAACTTAATAGAATGGTTAATATTTGGAATCAATATCAATGTATGGTTACATTTAATATGTCACGTTCAGCTTCTTATTATGAATCAGGAACTGGTAGAGGAATGGGATTCCGCGACTCTTGCCAAGATTTATTAGGTTTTGTTCACCTTATTCCTGATAGAGCAAGAGCTCGTATTTTAGATATTGCAGCAACACAATTTGAGGACGGAAGCGCTTATCACCAATATCAGCCTCTTACGAAAAAAGGAAATCTCGATGTAGGTAGTGGATTCAATGACGATCCTTTATGGCTTATTGCTTGTGTATCAGCATATATTCGAGAAACTGGAGATTTTGATATACTAAATGAATCTGTTCCATTTGATAATGATGAAAGCAAATCCCAATCATTAATGGAACATTTGAGGCGCTCTTTTGGTTACACACAAAGCAATCTGGGCCCACACAACTTGCCTCTCATTGGTAGAGCAGACTGGAATGATTGTTTGAATCTGAATTGTTTTTCTGAAGAACCTGGTGAATCTTTTCAGACTGCTAGTAACTACGAGAGCTATCGCGCTGAATCCGTATTTATTGCAGCTATGTTTGTAAAATACGGCAAAGAATATGCAGATATCTGCAAAGCTATTGGATTAGAATCCGAGGCTGAAGCCGCTCTTCAATCTGTAAAAAACATGTATCAGGCTGTTCTTAAAGATGGCTGGGACGGCAATTGGTTCTTAAGAGCATATGATGCTTTTGGTGAAAAAATCGGTTCGAAAGAATGTACTGAAGGACAGATATTTATTGAGCCTCAAGGATTTGCTGTATTAGCTGGAATTGGTATTGAAGAAGGCTTGGCAGAAAGTGCATTGGATTCCGTTGCAGAACGATTAGAAACCAAATATGGAGTAGTACTATTAGAACCTTGTTACACGGAATATAAACTAAACCTTGGTGAGATTACATCTTACCCACCAGGTTATAAAGAAAATGGTGGTATCTTCTGTCACAACAATCCTTGGGTCTCTATTGCAGAGACTATGATTGGCCGTGGTGACAGGGCATTTCAGATCTATTCTAAGATATGTCCCGCTTATATTGAAGACATTAGTGAGATACATAGAACAGAACCTTATGTATACTCTCAAATGATTGCAGGAAAAGAAGCTGCTACCCCTGGTGAAGCAAAAAATAGTTGGCTTACTGGTACAGCTGCCTGGACTTTTGTAAATGTATCTCAATATATATTAGGAATTATGCCAACACTTGAAGGATTAACTATTAATCCTTGTTTTCCAAAGAATATGGAAGATATTCATATCACTCGTAATTATAGAGGTGCAACATATAATATTTCCATAGCTAACCCTCATGGTGTTGAGAAAGGAATTACTTCTATGGTTGTAGATGGTAAGAGCATTCCTAACAATCTAATTCCTATAGAAGAAGGCAAGACAGAATATCACGTAAGCATTACTATGGGTTAGAACATAACCTTACTAAACAGTATGGTGTCTTATTAATCTCATTATAAGTCTCTTGTTGATATATAATATTTAAAGGAAAACCAGCATCACCTGGAACAGTTTCTATGGTTATTGCTGGTTTTTCATATGTCTCGCTATAATAATGCACCGAATTACCACCAGCCATATCTGCACCAAATTCTTCTTCAGGATTCCCTAAGGTATAACCAGTTACTTTTGACAACTCAATAGCTATCTCGTTCTGTATCATATTATATTCTAACGACATAACAGTTCTATAATAATATATAACTTTTCCTCTAGAATGATAATCAAAGTAACCTAAAGTTTCCATTCTCTCAAATACCCCTATTAATGCTTGAGTTTCTAACTCACTTCCCGGATATTCTCCACTTCGAAGATCAACGTCTGGATTTGGTGATTGACTTCTCCATGTGACAGATGGGAAGTTTCGATTAAGGTCAATGCCTCTGGCGTTATATTTCCAATCATAATATGGTATACCAAAACTTTTGATATAATCTCTTAATTTTACATCTCTGATAACATCATACCCTTTTAAAGCAATCATATAACCATCTGGATTCATTAATGGAATATAATAAAAAGAATATTTCTTCAATGCATTAGATATGGTTTCCTTCCAATTGTTATCTAGTTCTACTTTTTCTCCATAGAATACTCGACAATAGGTTTCTACCATCTTCATAAGAACAATGGTATTAATACTTTCTCTTCCGTGAATTCCTCCGGTATATACAAGATTCTCAGCACCTACTCCTACTTTTAACATTAAAATCTTTCGTCCATCGTATGAAGTACCAATTTCATCAATCTTCAGAACATCTGAATACATCTCCTGTAATGTATTAGAATCTCTAATATAGTCTTCATCATAGTAGTTTCTATCCAATGTAATTACCAAAATATCACCTCATATTATATCTTATCTATTCAAGTATATGAAAAAAACCAGATAAAATGAGCCATTTTATCTGGTTTAGAATCAGTTTTATGGACGAATTTGTCCATTTCCAAAAATAATATATTTAGTTGTTGTAAGTGCTAATAAACCCATAGGTCCTCTGGCATGAAGTTTTTGTGTGCTAATGCCAATCTCTGCTCCCATACCATATTCAAAACCATCTGTAAAACGAGTAGATGCATTAATATATACAGCCGCTGCATCAATCTCATTTAAGAATTTCATTGAATGATCATAGTCTTTCGTAATAATTGTCTCAGAATGTTTTGTATTATATTGATTAATATGTGTAATTGCTTCTTCTATTGTATCAACAACCTTTAAGGATATAATTCGATCAAGATACTCTGTTCCCCAATCTTCTTCCATGGCTGGCACTATACTTGAATCAATTCCTTTTGCAATTACGTCTCCTCTAATTTCTACTGATTCCTTAGAAAGTGCAGTTGCAATCATAGGAATGAATGTGGATGCTACATTTTTATGCACTACAATTGATTCCAATGCATTACATACACCTATTCTTTGTGTCTTACCATTTAGGATTATGGCCTTAGCCATGTCTAAATCTGCATATTCATCTACATAAGCATGACAATTACCAGTACCTGTTTCAATCACAGGGATAGTGCTATTCTCTATTACATTTTGAATAAGGCCCGCACCACCTCTTGGGATTAATACATCAATATATTGATTTAATTTCATAAATTCACTAACAACTTCTCGACTTGTATCCTCGATTAAAATCACACTATCTTCTGGAACACCAACTGTAAGAAGGGCTTTGCGTATTACTTCAACAATAGCTTTATTGGAATTGATTGCATCGCTTCCACCTCGTAATATAACGCCATTGCCTGTTTTAAAACATAGTCCAAAGGCATCAGAAGTAACATTCGGCCTGGATTCATATATTATTCCAACCACTCCAAGAGGAACCCTTTTCTGACCAATTGTAAGACCATTAGGCCTCTGTTTCATAGAGATAACCTCACCAATTGGATCATTTAGATCTCCAATCTGAGTTAGACCTTCTGACATCGCAACAATTCTATCATGATTCAAGGTCAAACGATCAATTAAGGATTCTTTCATTCCACCTATTCTAGCTTGCTCTATATCCTTCTTATTGGCCTCAATAATCTGCTCTTCATTGTCTAGAAGAGCTCTAGCTACTGTTTGTAATGCCAAGGTCTTATCTCCTTGACTTAAAAGGTTCAATTTCACTGATGTTTGTTTTGCTCTTGATCCTATATCTTCTATATACTTCATCTATTCAACCCTTTCCCTATCATCTATTCTTTCTATCTATGAAAAATGTTACTATTAACAGTCCTTTTAATAACCAGGAACGATGCCACGAGTAAATGCTACTAAAAAAGGAGGTTTTGCACTCGTCGGCACTTAGGCTCTGTCCTTTAGAGCCTTATGTACCGCTACGTAGTGCAACTAAGCGAAAGCGACTCCTTTTCAGTAGCATATACTCGTAGCATCGTTCCGTCACTTAAGTCCGCTGTGAATAGTAACGTAAAAATTGCTTTGTTGGAGTAATCAGCCCATCTATCTTAACATCATATTCGCTACTTTCTAGTTTATCTAGAATCTGAAAATCATATGCTAGCGCAATCTTATGCATCCTTTTATCTTGATGTGTCTGCAGATAAGTATCATAATAACCTGCCCCGTATCCAATTCGATTTCCACTAAGATCGAAAGCTAGACCAGGCATAAACATTAAAATATTATCTCCATGAGCCACTTTATCTGTGGTAGGTTCTAGAATACCATAAAATCCTACCTCTAATTGATTCTTATGATTAATATAATAGAATTCCATCTGTCTGTCAACAATCTTAGGAACTGCAACTTTTATTCTATGCTGAAGAAGATAGTCGAGAATAGGATTCGTATCAACTTCTTGATTAAATGAAACATATAGATATACTTCATCATATTGTTCAAAGGAGATGTGTTCCATTAAATGATGATACACTTTGTCGCTATATTTTTTTATATCCTCCTTTGTAAGAGAAGATTTCAATTTCTTCATCTTATTTCTGATGATTGATTTATGTGAGTCAGATTTATGTATCATCAATTCATCTCCTTTATGATATTACTTTACATTTTTCTTTGAAAGTTCAGTAATTGTACCGTCTGGATTTACTATATCCACTCTATCTAATTGACCCCTCAGGTTTTTACGAATAGATGCTACATATTCTTGACGGAGTTTTTTCTGTTCTGCCTTTTCCTCTTCAGTTAATCCTTCTCCTTGAGCCTTGTGATACAACTCGTTAATTCTATTTATTGTTAAATCATCCATTTTAGATATTCCTTTCTTTATAGATTAGTTTGGATATTGTTTTGTTTTAATATAATCAATTAGTTTAAAGTGATATTCCTTTTGTGAATTGAATAGCGTCCCAATTTCTTCACCATTCATTATCTTAGTGATCACAGATACCTTTTCACCGTTGGCAATTACCATATTAGCACCTGCATTCGTTGCAATCTTAGCAGCAGAGATCTTCGTTGCCATTCCACCTGTACCAACAAGGCTACTTGCTCCTTTTCCCATTGACTCAAGTTTCTCATCAATAACATTTACTTGTTTTATAAATTGAGCATCTGGGTTACTATGTGGGTCATCTGTGTATAATCCATCAATGTCTGATAATAATATAAGAACATCTGCCTGAACTAATGCGGTAACAATAGCTGATAAGGTATCATTGTCACCAAATTCAAGATCAACTTCATCTGTAGATACCGTGTCATTCTCATTTACAATTGGTATAACACCCAATCCTAATAGCTCTTCAAAAGTATCTCTTGCATTTTTACGACTAATATTGTTAATCATTGTGTATTTTGTCATAAGTATCTGAGCTGTCATCTGATTATATTCTGCAAATAATTTTTGATATACCATCATAAGTTTTGCTTGACCAACAGCTGCACATGCTTGTTTAAGCGATGTTTTATCTGGCTTTTCTTGTAAACCTATTGCTCTTCTACCTACTGCAATTGCACCTGAAGATACAAGTATCACTTCTTTCCCTTGATTTCTTAGATCTGTCAGAACTCTAACTAATTTTTCCATCTTAGCAAGATTAAGATCTCCAGTTTCTTTATGTGTTAACGAAGAGGATCCTATCTTAACTACAATTCTCTTTTTATCCTTTAAAGCTTCCCTATCCTTATTCATACTTTTATCCTTCCTGTAATAGATATTTTTCTTCTCTAAGGTCTGTACTTTGTTGCAATTGCTTCAGCTATTTTTATTCCATCCATAGCGGCAGAAGTGATTCCTCCTGCATATCCAGCACCTTCCCCACAGGGATAAAAGCCCTTAATATTACTCTCTAATCCTTCGTCTCGAACCATCCTTATTGGAGAGGAT
>CAZAKD010000012.1:0-16140 GCA_964485435.1 uncultured Lachnospiraceae bacterium | reverse complement strand
TAAACATACCAACCCCTGTCCTTTCGTCATCATCATAATTACCTCCTTATGCGCTTATTAATACTGTCTACTACTTATTACTGTATTTTTCTGCATATTCCATTAGATTACGCTCACTTACGATCTCACTTGGATATGGATAGCGAAGAGCATTCTTTTCAAATTTTTCCTTGATCTTTTCTGCTTTTGCTGTATCCTTTTCCGCCAACAGTGCATATACATATTCAGTTCTCAGGACTGAAGGGTAATTTTTCATGGATTTCATAAACTTTTTCTGTTGCTTATCTAACATTTCATCTATTTTTTCTAATTTATTCTCTCCAACAAGTTCACAATACACACGGTCTACAATCATCAAGTTCCGGTGCAAGCCAACAATACCAGTTTTCATTTGAAGCAAATTATCCATTAACTTATCAGACTTTTCTAAATCCATAGCATCCATCAGTCTATTACAAGCAAACACACCTATAACTGCTGTCATGCTATTCTTCATAGATTCATCAGATGGTACATCAAACCAATTCACCGGCATGTCTTTCAAACGAATCCCCATTGACACCTGCTCGTTGACCTTCATCTGAATCCAAAGAGATCTCATTGCTTCAGAATTATTACCGACAGACATAGCATTGTGACCATCATTGTTTATCTCACCCATTCGCATAGGTATACCATTCATAAGTGCAAATGCAACGCCGATTATAATAAACATGAGCATTAATATTGATATAACAGGAATATTCCTGCAAATAACATATGGAATAATAAATAGAGCCGCAGACAGGATATTCACTATTGAACCACCTAGATTATAAAGGATATATGGCATCTTACCATCTACCATATCAGGTGGTATCATGAGACACTGTCCACCAGTTCCTGCAATAGACAAGCGACGAAGACGAACTTTATCTCCTTCTTTAATCCACATAAAACTACCAATACGAAAAGATGAAAAACGATAACCTGTTAGCAACCCAAACAGCAGATGTCCTGCTTCATGTAGTATAATCTGTAGGAATAGAGCAATATACATACCTATGAAAAGTAATACAACTGACAAGGCAATGGTACCTATGGTTTTATTAGCCTCAACCATTTTTTCCATGTATTCCATAATCAAGACACCACAAACAGCTCCGATTAACATAAAAAACAGTCCTGGTAACAATTGAACTACTTTAACACTACTCTTTATCTTTTTATTTTTGACTTTCTCCATCTCACTTCTCCTCTAAATCAACGACATATATTTTTTTGCTATTTATATTATATCTATCTACGTTTCATATCCCGGATCCTCATCTTTGTTTCTTTATCTACTTTTAAAGATTCTGTTATTTTTTGCAAAGCCTTATTATATGTAAAAGTATCTAGATGATTATTATTTAAGTACTTCATTGTTCTTCCTGGAAAATGAATATAATATATGGATATGGCCCATGCTACAGCCATTTTTACATAATATGCATCACAATCTATTGTATCTAGTAAACATAGTGCATCATCAATATGCTTCTCATCCACATAATAAAAGATAAGCATTACTACACCAAATCGTATATAATATTCTCTACTATCTTTCAAATAAGGAAGGATGAATTCCCACATTTCATTAGAATATACTTTAGGCAACTTTAATCCTGAACAAAAACTATCACACACAGACCAATTGTTTATTCTAGAAATAAAGCCTTTTACATAGGGCAATATCTTATTAAGATCTTCTTTTACGTAACCAATAACCATACCTTGTAGCATAATTTCTTCAAAGCTGTCATTAGAGGCAGTTCTTAAATAATGCTCCCAGTCACCTTTTATAATAGATTTTGCAATTTTCCGAAGTTGAGGCAACCTCACCCCCAATATACTATCATTGTTTACATTTGGAATTAAGCCACTAGAAAATATCTGGTATTGAGAATCAGCTAATTCTAATAGTTGCTTTTTAATATCATCATTTGTCATACTATCTAGACCTTTCTAGATTATTTATTTCTATGTAGTATAACATTAATACATCTTGAATTCCACTCCTCGTATAAACTTAAGATAAACTTACAATATGCTTACTATTTCACAATTTTATATGCATCACATATATTTTATGGTATAATTAGTAATAAAATCAAAGAAAGGATTGTTGCCATGAACGAATCAAAAGTTAAATACATCTGGCCTATTATTGTTGCCGTTATCTTAGCAGTTGGTCTGATTACATCAGTAGTCATAGGTACGAATGGAATCGTTAAAATTAAAAGCTCTGCTAATACTATTATGATTACAGGTTCAGCAAAGCAACAGATAACTTCTGACCTCATTGTATGGACTGGAAGGTTTGACGAAAGATCACCTGAGATTACAGATGCTTACGCTAAGCTAGAAGTTAGTCGTGGAAAAGTTGAAAAATATCTTGAAAGTAAAGGAATACGTAAAGAGGACATTGTTTTTTCAGCAATCAATACCAATATCTTTTATCAATTATCCGACTACGGAATGTATACCAATGAAGTAGATTATTACGACCTAAGTCAAACAGTAACTATTAGTTCCTCTGATATTGATGGCATTACTAATCTTTCTAGGAATGCAACAGAACTAATTAATGAAGGAATTTCATTTATATCTGATCCACCTCAGTACTTATATACCAAATTAGCTGATCTGAAAGTTAATATGCTTGCAGAAGCAACAAAAGATGCAAAAAGACGAGCTGAGATGATGGCGGAAAATGCCGGAAGTAAGCTTGGAAAATTAAAATATGCTGATATGGGAGTTATGCAGATTACTCCACTATATTCTAACGATGTATCAGACTATGGAATAAGTGATACTAGCTCTCTTGAAAAAGAGATCACTGCAGTTGTACATTGTAAATTCGAAATAGAATAAAACTTAATCAGGGACGGGGGATTTTGCAAAATCCCCCGTCCCTGATCTTATAGCTTTTCTTTTATCTTAGGTATGGTCATCCCTGATTCTCGCATCTTCAGAATGTCCTCGATTCTTTTCACTGATTCTACTCTTTGGTATCTCCGTGTCAAATTGGTATCCTCTTGTTCAAATGGTAACATCCCTTCTTCTGTATAATACTTAAGAGTGCTGTATCTACTCCCAGTTAATCGCACTAGTTCACCAATAGACACATATTCTGAAGCAAAAATTTTCTCTAAAGTACGCTGCCTTGACATCTTATTCTCCTCTTCTTATATTACAACAATTCTTCATAATTGATATCTTAATAATATCTTCGCAATCTAACACCATGGATAGGTATCTTCATTGTAATAGCACCTGGAACTAGTTCATATGTTACATTATCTATCCTTACAATTGGAACGGCACCAGTGCGAAGCACCTCACAAGAATGCCCCTGGGACGCCACCCTTTCTATCACATCACAGAGTCTTTTCTCTGCATTAGGCATAAATTCTTTCGTATCAATAAATATAGATTGATCCCTTTGTAATTCAGGGTATATATACACAATTCCTTTCCCAACTCCTGTTGCAAAAAAATGTGCCTTCATTCGCAAAAACTCTTTCACAAAAGTTCTCCACATAGATTGAAAATCCATGGGCATTAATATCTTAGCTAAATAATGATCATTTGACAAACTTTCCATTCTATTATTAATCTCCTGAATCTCAACTGTTGAGAAAAGATCATATATACACAGCGATTCTTTCAGTAACCACATTAAAAGAATACTCTCATCTGAAACCAACCCATTTTCTAAAAATTCTGCTTTTAACAAATCTATCTCCATATTGTAAGTCTTATTATCACTTATATACTCAAGTAGCTTAATATTTTTATCATAATAAAGGTCACAGCCAAGCAGGCTTTTAATCTCATCCATGAGACCTTTCTCTTTAAGACTGGCTACAACCTTCTTCTCTAACCTCTTCAAACTTGTCACCTTTATATATTTTTTAAGCTCATTCCTATCAATTTGATACTTCTCTAGCTTTACATCATAATTATGATCAAGGTAGTCTGCTACCACTAATAAAATTAGAACAGACTTTTTCTCAGTACTTCTAAAATTACTCCCCTTTGAATTCAACCCCATAATTGCAAATCGTTCCGCGATTGTTAAATTATCCATAGCCATAGAAACCCTCCAATAATTATACTCTACTTACTACTTACTACTTACTACTTACTACTTATATAATATTCTATACTTCTAATTTTGTCAATCAATTCCTTATCTATTCTATATAAATTGACTGATACACGCATTTCGCAATATAGGCATAGACAACCAATTTTTGCGTAGTATAATAAAATACAAAGAATCAGAAAAGGGGGATATATTAATGAAGGAAATATTTACAAAAATAGAATTGATGTCAAAGAATAATAAACGTATAGTACTTGCCATTGTCATATTTTTCTTAATTTTTGAAGCGATATTCTTATTTCCATTAAGATATGAATTATCATTTTTGAACGCTGGTATAATTTATTGTTACTTCATACTTGGAGTTACTTTGTGTGCTACAACAAGAAGAAAATCGTTAGTTATACTTTTAGGAATCGGTTTTACTAATATGATAGGACTTGGATTGCGTATTTTATTAGAATGGGGAGAATATTCGATGATTAGAGATTTAACGTATAAAAATGTTCTGCTTACGTATATCCCAATTATCACAACAACCTTCACCGGTTATCTATACACAAAAAATTTTATTCAAAGAGAATCTCATATAGTTTAAAAGTATGAGATTACATATGAGCCCACATAATTGCTGAGCAGTGATATGTATAAGTATTTCTGAAAAGGAGTTTTTGCACTCGTCGGCACTTAGGATCTGTCCTCTAGATCCTTAGTACCGCTACGAAGTGCAACTAAGCGAGAGCGCCTCCGTCTCAGAAATACTTATACATATCACTGCCCCGACTAAGTCAATTCATAGTTCCTTCACTAAGTCATGTATTGTCAAATGCCCCTTCACTAGGTATAATGTAAATAATACAAGCTAGGAGGCTTATTATGAAAAAATCAAAAAGAATATTCGCTTTGATAGGTGTAATATTATTATTGGCACTATATCTGGTTACTTTAGTTTCAGCAATATTTACTACACCAGCCACAGCAGCACTATTTAAGGTATGTATATTTTCAACTATGGTATTGCCAATTATATTTTATCTAGGAACATTAGTTTTTCATGTATTTGAAAGAAAAGAAGATTATAATAACGAAGAAGCAGAATAATTATTCTGCCTCTTTTTTAATTCTAACCATATGTTCTTTTATATTTTTTTCATACCCATTCTCAGAAGGCTGATAGAAAAGCCTATCTTTTAATGCATCCGGTAGATACTGTTGTTTCACATAATGATTCTTGTAGTCATGAGCATATTGATACCCAATACCATGGCCTAATTTAGATGCTCCTTTATAATGGGCATCCATAAGGTGACTTGGCACTGGAGGAGTTGCTTCGTTCTTTACAACATCTAACGCTGCATCGATGGCAAGGTATGCTGAATTGCTCTTTGGTGCACATGCTACATAAGTTGCTGCTTGGGCTAATATAATTCTGGCTTCAGGCATTCCCAGTCTTTCAACTGCTGCTGCTGCTGATGTAGCTACAACTAGTGCATTAGGGTCAGCATTAGATACATCCTCTGCTGCACATATTATGATTCTGCGAACAATAAATCGAATATCCTCTCCTGCATATAACATTTTAGCAAGATAATATACCGTTGCATCTGGATCTGAGCCTCGCATGCTCTTTATAAATGCAGATATAGTATCATAGTGATTATCTCCAACCTTATCATATCTAACGGTTCTCTTCTGAATACATTCACTTGCTACTGATAATGTAATATGAACTTTACCATCATCAGAAGGCTGTGTCGTTAATACTCCTAATTCAATTGCGTTTAGTGCGGTTCTAGCATCTCCTCCAGCTACATCTGATAGAAATTCTAATGCATCATCATCTATCACTGGGTGATAGATTCCAAGCCCTCTTTCTTCATCTTGAAGAGCTCGCTGAATCAAAGTTTGAATATCTGCTTTATCTAAAGGCTTTAATTCAAAGATTATTGATCTTGAAATTAACGCACTATTTACCTCAAAATAAGGATTTTCTGTTGTTGCACCAATTAAAATAATAGTACCGTCTTCTACAAAGGGAAGTAGATAATCTTGCTGACCTTTATTAAAGCGGTGAATCTCATCTATGAATAGAATTGTTTTCTTCCCATACATACCAAGCGTATCCTTCGCTTCAAGAACAACCGATTCCATCTCCTTCTTTCCTGATGAAGTGGCATTGATCTGTTTAAAATCCGCACTCGTGGTTGCTGCAATTACCTTCGCCAGGGTAGTTTTGCCTGTCCCAGGAGGTCCATAAAATATAATAGAACTTATCTTATCAGCTTTAATGGCTCGATATAATAGTTTATCTTGTCCAATAATATGTGATTGACCTACAACTTCATCCAATGTTCTTGGTCTAATTCTAGAAGCAAGTGGTGATTCCTTTTTTAACGTATTGTCTCTCATATAATCAAATAAATCCATATTTCCTCCCTTCATAACATTCATTAAATATGGCCTTAAGGCTTATTCTACCACTTTTAAGTCATTGAAGCAATTACCTGTTACTATTCACAGTCCTTTTAGTAACCAGGAACGTTGACACAAGTAAATGCTATTGAAAAAGGAATTTTTGCACTCGTCGGCACTTAGGCTCTGTCCTTTAGAGCCTTATGTACCGCTACGTAGTGCAACTAAGCGAAAGCGGTTCCTTTTCAGTAGCATTTACTCGGGTCATCGTTCCGTCACTTAAGTCAACTGTGAATAGTAACAACTTCCAATATTTCTTTTAAAATCTACGGATATTAATCTTGCTATTTGCTAAACTAACCACCATAGACTTATTGATTTAAATCTTATAGTGAGGTGGAATAGAGCATGCCAGGATTTACAACCCATTACATTGGTGGAATACTTACACTTAGCGAATTTCAGAGATGTAATCTCAAAAAATCTATCTCTTCTCATAGATACGCGTATCAGCTAGGATTACAAGGTCCTGATATATTCTTTTATAATCTTTTCGACCTTTTGTCCAAGTCACATCCTCCTTTAGGAGCAATTATGCATACAAAAAAGACTGGACACTTTATTCAAAATTGTTTAGATACAATTAAATCTTCGCCTAAGGAGAATCAAAGCATACTAGGTGCCTATCTATCTGGATTCTTATGCCATTATTGTTTAGATACCCAATGCCATCCCTATATATACTCTAGAAGTGGATACAACCACTCTACTCTGAAGAATACAAAAAACTTAATGAATTCCATGTATTATTCCAATCATCTAAGCTTGGAGAATATCATAGATACATTACTATTTAACTCATACTCTAATTGTATCCCTAATGATCTTACCTTTGAAGAAATAGAACTTCGCCCAAGATCCATTCAAATAATATCAGAACTATTATCCAATAGTATCGAAGTAACTTATTCTATATCTGCGAGCCCTAGATTGATAAGACAGATCATTCATTCTTTCTACGTTGAACATAGATGTTTATCATCTTTAAAAAACAAGAGAACTTGGATACAAAGAATGGAGCTCAAATACCTAGGATGCCCATTGTTATCATCCATGATTCCTTCAGATAGTCATGAGGACTCTATGGATGCCTTAAATATTCGCTCATCTACTTGGTATTCCCCTTGGCAACCCAATGTTGCTAAAAACGATACTTTTATAGCACTGTTTCAACATGGAATCAAAAGATGCACTAATCTATTAGATGCATTAAACTCTTATCTTCTTAGTTTAGGAGATAGTTTCGTGCATTCCAAAGACCAGTGCATTCTTTATAAACAATTTGTAAATATGGTAGGAAATATATCTTACCATAGTGGGCTGTTATTATTATAAATCACCACTATGATCTTGCCCAAGACCTTGGGTTAAACAATAATAGAATCGGAAATATCTCAAGTCGTCCAATTAACATGCATAGAGATAAAATTATCTTGCTAAAGTCAGAATAAAAAGCAAAGTTACCAAGAGGGCCTGCTAATCCAAATGCAGGTCCTACATTACTAATTGCTGTTAATACAGAAGTAAATGTAGTTTCAAAATCATTATTATCTAATGATACAAGTAAAAGAGCAATTCCAAAGATAAAGAAATACGTAAAGCAGAATATTCCTATGCTTGATAATTGTTCTTCTTCTACATTTTTACCATCCGCTTTTATAGGGATAACTGTTCTTGGATGAAGCAATCTTTTAATCATTCTTCTTATCGCCTTAAGCATAATTAGTATACGAATTTGTTTAATTCCACCTGCGGTTGAGCCTGCACAACTACCCATAAACATAATAAGTAATAATATTATCTTACTAAATAATGGCCAGATATTATAATCATAAGTAGTAAATCCTGTTGTAGATATTAACGACGATACTTGGAAGAATGACTGGTAAAATGATTCCCACCAAGAACCAAATTGTCCTCGAATATTAAACATAATGAATATAGTAGAAAGACCTACAACAATTATGAATAATTTCACTTCACTATTCTTCTTTATTTCTGATATATTACGCTTTAAGATATAAAAGTATATATTAAAGTTTACACCAAATATTATCATAAATACGGATAAAATAATATATATTGCTGGATTATTATAATAGGCTATACTTGTATTCTTAATACCAAATCCTCCGGTTCCTGCCGTTCCAAACGAATGAAGCAAAGAGTCATATATTGGCATTCCTGCTGCTATTAAGAAGAGAATACATGCCAAAGTAAGCACAAAATAGATTCCATATAGAATCTTCGAAGAGTCTTTAATCTTAGGTACTAATTTACCCGGTGATGGTCCAGGAGACTCTGCTTTCATAAGATGCTGAGTACGACCATCCATTGCTGGAAGTAATGTAAGGAAAAATACCAATACCCCCATTCCTCCGAACCAATGTGTGAAGCTTCTCCAGAACAACAACCCTCTTGGCATACTTTCTACATCTGTTAATATACTAGAACCAGTTGTAGTAAATCCAGACACACTTTCAAATATACAGTCCACATAAGAAGGTATATATCCGTGAAAATAAAAAGGCAATCCACCAAACAATGCCAATGAAACCCAAGCAAGAGCAACGATCATCATACCATCTCTTGCAAATAATTTTGTCCTTTTAGGCTTTACTAGTAATAGTAATCCACCTAATACAACCAATAATCCCATGGTAAGTAGAAAAGCTACTGTATCTCCTTCTCCATAATAAAGCGCTACAAACACAGAAGGAATCATAAGTGCTGCTTCTAACACCAAAACTTTACCAATAATATTTGCAACCAATCTATAGTTCATGTCTTTTTCTCCTAACCCTACTTTAAGATATCATTTAAGTCTTTTATAATATGATTATTCTTAGTTACAATAAGAACCTTATCTCCGATAGCAATTACTTCATCGCCATGAGGAACAATCACCTCATTTTTATGAAGAATGCCCGCTATAATAAGATCATTTTTAAGGGTTAGTTTTTTTATAGGCATATTAATAAAATTTGTAGTTTTATTAGCAACAAAAACTATTACTTCAGCTTTTCCATCCATAATTTTATACAAGGCTTCTACTATACTTCCCTGAGAGTTCTGCATGCCCCTAACGTATCCAGTAATATAACTTGCAGTGATGCGCTTAGGATCTACAATACTATCTATCCCTAATTTATTCACAACATTTGGAATATTGGTTCTTGTAGTCATAGCGATAACTTTATCCACATTTTTCTCTATTGCATACATGGCTGTAATCAAATTCTCTTCATCTCGTCCAGTCATTGTAATGAAAGCATCTATTTCTTCAAAATTCTCAGAATCAAGAGTATCTTGATCTGTTCCATCACCTTCTATGATTAAAACATTATCTAGACTTTCTGATAACTCAATGCATTTCTTAGGGTCTATCTCAATAATCTTAGCAGACATACCTATCTTTGTTATAATCTTTGCTAAGTAGTAAGAAGTTCTACCTCCACCTACCATAAATACACTTTTTACTTTCTCCATATATATACCAAGAGCTTTGAATAAATTCTTAATTCCACCTAGTTGTCCCATTACATATACTTTATCATTTACATGAAATTCAAAGTCTCCCATTGGAATATAAGCTTCGCCATCTCTCTCAACAGCTATAAATAATATATTTTTAGGAATCTTATTACCCAATTTAGATATTTTACTATTTGCTAAAAGGTCATCTTTCTGAATACGAAATTCTACTAATCTTCCTTTTCCACCAAAGAACAGTTCAATATTCATAGCAGACGGAAATTGAAGTATATTAGCAATCTCCTGTGCTGCAGTAAATTCTGGGTTAATCACCATATCCACGCCCATGCTCTGACTTAACTTGGTGAATTCTTCATAATATTCAGGGTCACGAATTCTAGCAAAAGTTTGCACAGTACTAGATACTTTCTTTGCTGTTAGACAGGTAAGCATATTCAGTTCATCTTTAGAAGTGGCTGCAATTACTAGATCTGCTTCTTCTACTCCTGCCTCAATTAGTACGCTTGCTCTAGCTCCATTGCCTTTAATACACATAACATCTAGTGTATCATCTGCTTTTCGCAATGCATCTTCATTTTTATCTATGATGGTTATGTTATGATCCTCTTGGGACAGATGATCTGCAAGAGTATAGCCCACTTTACCATCCCCTACAATAATAATATTCATGCTTATTCTCCTTGAAATTATATATTTCTTTAAATCTTCTATATATTAGCACCGTTTATTCAATAAATCTAGTGCAAATTATACGAATTTTACTCGAAAAAGACATTAAACTTTGTGCCTTTTTCCGCAGCAAATAAAACATATCCTCCCTTAGGTAAATCAGTCTTCTTTTTCTTATCCATATAAGAATATCTCAAACAATTTCCGTTTGCATCATATACAGCATAAGCACCATTTTTCGGAATAGAAACTACCATTGTTTTTCCAACCAATGTTTGCGGTACTTTATACCACTTTCCATACCCATCCATATCAATTTTTATACTATGTTTTTTATTAGATAGATGAGAGATTCCCTTTGAACTTATATATAGAGAGTCCCCGGCCTCCAGATACTCTTTTTTATTCTTGATCATAAACCGATAATCTACAAGATCCCTACCATACATACCTGGTATCTCTAATATGTTTTTCCCATAGTTTTTATCAATTATCTTGACACCACCTATATATGGAATATCGTCTATCAATGTAAATGATGTCATCACCAATGACGTAGGATATGATTGTGAGGTGTATTTTTCATTTACAACAAAGAATCTTTCTTTACTTCTTGCAAGCCAAGCCTCTTTAACAGATTTTGATATAGAGTGGTTATCTAGTTTTTGTCCAACATAATAATTACTAGCAGTCTGTCCTAATCCTGGTAATGTATTATAATTCTGATTCTTCATATATACCTTACCATTAGATTCTTTCACAAACTCTACAATGGCATAGTTTTTACCAACTGCGTTTACAAATAGTCCGTTTCCTACATGTATGAATTTTTGAGAATACTCTCTAGATAACAATGGATTCCACAATACCAGTTCATTGTTTTGATTAAACTCAACATTAATAACTCCTCCTAGTGTTCCATAATACCCAGCATATTGCTCCACATCTGTAGGAATGCTTACTGGAACAGGAGATTCATAGCTCTTATCTTCCTTAACACTTTCAATAATCTTCTTCTCCTCTAAGGCAGTCAATAATATCTCTGTACCCATAATCTGATTATAGGAACTTGCACCACCTGAAGATAGGACTGCAACAGCCATATTGTGTTCTGGCAATACAATAAGAGAACTATGATAAAAATAAGTGTCTCCACCTTTTGTCAGTGCTTTAATGTTGTATTGATTAAATGGAAATAAATCAACACTATCCCATCCTAGGCCGTAAGCGAGACCTGAATCTTTTCCTTCTGGCCATATTCCTCGCTCATATTCATGATTCTCCATTGCTACTAATGATTCTTTATCCAATATCCCATTAGAATCCTTCATAAATGTCGTAGAAAATTGGCACAATTCCTGTGCCGTGGAGTAGATTCCTCCTGTTCCAATTGCATTCACTGTATCTACAGGATAATCCATTTTGTATCCTGGATAATAAGTTTTAGTCAATAAAGTTTTATTAAATTTATCTTGTGGAGTATGTGTGTTTGATAATTGTAATGGTTTAGTAAACATATCACGTATATAGGTTGAGAAACTCTTTTTAGATACCCTCTCCACAAGAATCTCTGCCAATGTAAATCCATCATTTGAATACACAGAAAAGTTACCAGGATTTGATTTTAATTTTTGTTTTGCAAGCTTCTTTAAAAAAGTATCATGATATATTATGTCATTATCATTTAATAGAAATCCATTCTGAAAACTACTTCCCATAATTCCTGATGAGTGATTTAATAACATTCTTACTGTAATGTTCTTATATCTACTATCTACCATGGTAAAATCTTTTATATAATCTACAACCGGATTATCTAGGTGAATCTTTCCTTCTTCTACAAGATTCATAACAGAAGCTGCTGTATACATCTTGCTAATAGATCCAATTCCATACATATGTTTCTCATTTAATACAACACTTTGATTCATGCTGTACACACCTGCTTGACCAGTTATCTTAACTTCCCCTTGATCAATAAGTGCATATTGTACACTAGTGTTTCCGTAACCGGTTACCAACAGCTCTGCTTTTACCTGAGCAAATTCTTTCGTTCTTGAATAATCCATCACTTGACTTGATGCATGTACAACCAGATCTTGGGAATCATTGCAATAAGATACTCCTACACTAATTGATAAGATGGTAACCATTGCAATACATTTTCGAATCCATGAATATTTCATATTTTCCTCCTATCTCTTGCAGCACATAGATATATTTATGATTTCACATTTGATGTGCTTTTCAAGACAGCCTCCCTATGCTAGAATTAGAGTAAACTCAAGAATAAGGAGGTTGCATTATGTTATTACCAAAAGATCCAGTAATATTATTAAGTTATGTGAATACCCAACTAAGGGATTATTATAAAAACCTTGAAGATATGTGTAAGAGCCTGAATATCGACTCTGAACAACTTTTACTTGCTTTACAGCAGATTGACTATCATTATGATCATCAAAGGAACCAGTTTGTTTAATTATGTTTTTCTTGATATCATTGAGTATACTATAACAATAAACCCTCTTCAAGAGTATCATTAAGGAGATCATATGTTAAAACAATATAAAACTATCTATAAAACTATTTCAAATGAAATCATAGAAAAAAAGTCAAGATTTATAGCCAATATCTATCCTATCGAATCTGAAGAAGACGCCCTCTCCATCATTGAACAAGCCAAAAAAAATTATTGGAATGCTACCCACAATTGCTATGCATATAACCTAGGAATTAACAACGAACTTGTAAGAAGCAGTGATGATGGTGAACCAAGCGGAACTGCTGGAAAACCCATTCTCGATGTACTATTAGGTGAAGAACTCCATAATACCTTAGCAATTGTTACTAGATATTTCGGAGGCACATTACTTGGTACCGGCGGATTAATCCGTGCTTATCAAGGTGCTGTAAAAGCCGCTTTATCAGATGCTATCATCATTGAAAAGATTCCAAGTATAAGGGCGTCAATTACAACGAATTATAATGACTTTGGTAAATTGCAATATACTGCTAGTCAATTAGGTGTTCTAATACAAGATACTATATATACAGATACAGTAGAAGTTCTTCTTTTAATTCCTCAAGATTTATTTTCAGCTTTTGAGAAAAAATGGACTAGCCAAACCAACGGCATTGGACATATCATCCCCGGTGAATCAATGTATTATGCAAAAGTTGGTAAAGAAACAATTCTATTTAGCCATTAACTACAGAGTTTCTCTGTTATGAAATCATCTACAATATGTACCATACCTATTGGTGTTACAGAATGCTTTACTAATTTATGTATCATATCCAATACGATTTCTTTAGAAGAAGAAATATAGTCTATGCATTCAACCTCAAGACTTTTTTGTTCTTCTATCTTTTTTTCGATTTGAACACCATAGTACTGATTTTCTGAATTACCAACTTTCTTACATTCAGTTAAATAATACCATAGATTCATCATTCCTTTGTTTTCTAACTCCAATACCTGTGTTCCTACCAAATGTAGCTGTTTCATAATTACCCTCCCAATATTTTTACGTATTTTATGATTTGGTACAATATATTGTTGAACCACCTCACATCAATAAATTATACTAGGATAATATGCATGATTAAAGGGTTAGATATCGCAAAATAAACTAAAAAGTAACAGATTGTTTCATATACTTTTATAATCAATTCTATTCTCTAAAAAGACACCCGATTATCCTGTCATATCTTGTTGTATTGTAAATATGAAAATATTGTTAGCTCATAATTTAAACCTTTATTAAAATTCATATGTTTGATATAATAGGACGGGTAAAGGAGGTTTATTATGAACTTTAGCAAAAAAGGAACAGTAGACAAGCAAAAACAAATTAAATCAACTTCTAAAAAATTAGCTACAAAAGCAAGAGTATCATTTTTTAGAGCCTTCTTGATTTGTTTGCTTGTTATTGCAATCGTAGGGGGATTTGCTGGTGTTGGTGTTCTGCGAGGAATTATAGAAAGTTCTCCAAGTATCGACTCCATTAATGTTGCACCTACTGGCTTTTCAACTACAATATATGATCAAGATGGTAATGAACTAACTAAATTGGTGGGCTCAGATGCCAATAGAATATACGCTGAGATTGGACAAGTACCTCTTCATGTTCAGAATGCATTTATTGCAATTGAAGATGAAAGATTCTGGTCTCATAATGGAATTGATGTACAAGGAATCTTTCGTGTATCCATCCTTGGTATAACTAGTGGCGAATTTAGTCAAGGGGCAAGTACTATAACCCAGCAACTATTAAAGAATCAAGTATTTGAAGGTGGTAACGAAGAAGATTTTATTGCAAAATTTGAGAGGAAGATTCAAGAACAGTATCTTGCCATTCAACTTGAAAAAGTACTTAGTAAGAAACAGATTTTAGAATATTATCTTAACACCATTAATCTAGGCCAAAACACATTAGGAGTACAGGCTGCTTCTAACCGATACTTTGACAAAGATGTTAGCCAACTTACTATATCAGAGGCTGCAGTAATTGCAGGAATCACTAAGAATCCTTCGGCCAATAACCCTATCACGAATCCAGAGAATAATGGAGATAGAAGGTTGTTGATATTAAACAACATGAAGGCGCAAGGCTATATTACTCAACCTGAGTATGATGAAGCATTGAGTGATGATGTGTATAAACGCATTCAGAATGTTAATAAGGAATTACAGAATTCCTCCATTTATTCATATTTTGTAGATGAGACAATTAATCAAGTTATGAAAGATCTACAAGAGAAAAAGGGCTATACACAAGCACAAGCTATTAATGCAATATATCGAGGTGGTTTAAGCATATATACTACTCAAGATAGTAAGATTCAAGAGATTTGTGATGATGTATTATCTAACGAAGATAATTATCCATCCAATTCTGCTTGGGAACTTACTTACCAACTTTCCATTGAAAAAAGTGATAAAACTACGGTAAACTATTCTGCTGGACATATTAAAAATTATGTGAATAAATCTAATCCAAAGTTTACGCTTTTATTTAAAGACAAAGAAGATGCAACACCACACATTGAATCATTTAAAGCTTCTGTACTAGAAGAAGGAGATACAATAGTTGGTGAAAACATTACTTATTCTATTCAACCCCAGATATCTTTTGTGATTATGGATCAACGTACTGGACAAGTAAAAGGAATCGTTGGTGGTCGTGGTGAGAAGAATGCTAACAGGACACTTAACCGTGCTTCCACCACTGTACGTCAACCAGGTTCAACTTTTAAGATACTATCTGCTTTTCTTCCAGCGCTGGATAGTTTAGGAATGACCCTATCCTCTGTACAAGATGATGCACCATATACATATCCTAATGGTGCATCATCTTGTACAGAGG
>CAZAKD010000011.1:1657-16176 GCA_964485435.1 uncultured Lachnospiraceae bacterium | reverse complement strand
GTTGAATAATTGGAACTAGGGACATATAAGAATAAGCTGCTACAGCAATAGGCCCTAGCAATTCTGGTGCAAGCTTAGAAGCAAGATAGATCGAAGTTGGTCCATCTGCTCCACCAATGATACCGATAGAAGCTGCTGCTCCGCCTGAGAATCCTAGTACTAGAGCTCCAAGGTATGCCAAATATACACCTACTTGTGATGCCGCTCCAAGTAAAAAACTTTTAGGATTTGCTATTAATGGTCCAAAATCGGTCATTGCACCTACCCCAAGGAATATTAGTGGTGGGAATATCCCTAGTTCATCTCCTTGATAGAAATAATATAACAATCCACCTGCTACTTTATTACCTAGCTCATCCACAACTGGTGGTGCCATAAGACCTGGGAATAAATTAACCAATAACATACCAAATGCGATTGGTATTAATAGTAAAGGTTCAAAATCATGTTTTATTGCCAAATAAAGGAGTAGTAGAGCTACCACTATCATCGCATAGTTTCCCCAATATAGACTTTGGAACGCCATTTGATCTACCAATCCTTGCATTGCATTACTAATGTAATCCATATAGGTTACCTCCATGTATCCTGTCAATTAGTTAAGAGTTGCAATTGTATCTCCAGGTTCTACTGATTGATTCTTAGATACATTAATACTAGCAACAACTCCATCGCTTGATGCAACAATTTCATTCTCCATTTTCATTGCTTCAAGAATTACAATTACAGAACCTTTCTTAACGGTATCTCCTACATTCACTTTTATATCTAAAATCTTTCCTGGCATTGGTGCACTTACTTTTGCAGCGCCTTCTGTTCCAGTTGTTGCCGGGCTTGGAGCTACAGGAGCAGCTGCTACTGGTGCTGCCGCCACTGGTGCAGCCACTGGTACTACTACTGGTGCTAATGCTGGAGCTATTGACATTGGTTGAGTTGCTACACCACCAACTTCTTCTACTGCTACTTGATAAACATTACCATTAACGGTTATATTATAATTTCTCATGTTTTTATCCTCCTATTGTTATGCTCTTGTCCAAGCTGTTTTATTTACTTTTTTAATGGAACGAACGATCAAACCATCTGCTGGTGCTGATTCTCCCATAGAAGCCATAATTGCTGCTGTAATCACTGCAACCAATTCTCTATCATCAATTTCATTCGTTGCTGGAATTGATTCTTGTTCTTTTGTCTCTATCTGTGAGATTGTTTTTTCAACAGATTGACTCACTGAGATATTAGCTGACTTCTCTTTATTGTTTAATTTATCAATAAGAACTGGAATGAACTTTAACAGACCTATTATCCATGCTAAGAATATTAGGAGCACGAATACTACTCCCATTCCAAACACGGTATCAAGCAATCCATTTATCAAAATCTCTTTCATGTGATTCACCTCATCTTTGCTATAATATGTTATTTACCCAATTGTTCTGAATCTATACAGTTCCATGTTTCTTTGAAAAGCGATTCTCTCTTTTTGTAAATAACATCTCATATGCATAAACTAAATGCTTTCTAGTAGAATCTGCTGAAATAATACTATCAACGTAGCCTCTTCTTGCTGCAGCTTCCGGACTGGATTGTAATTCCTTATATTCCTTTGCTTTTTCTTGAAGTAGGGAAGAAGCATCTTTCGCATCCTTTATCTCATCTGCATATATAATCTCTGCTGCTGCTTTTGCATCCATCATTCCAATTTCAGTACCTTCCCAAGCTAATACATAGTCTGCACCGATATGTTTTGAATTCATGGTAATATAGGCACTTCCATAGGCTTTTCCAACAATTACGCTTACCTTTGGAACAGTTGCATTAGCAAATGCATAAGTCAATTTTCCACTTGCCTTTCCAATAGTTCTTTCTTCTTCAATAGTTGCTTTGTAGCCCGTAACATTGGTTAAAGACAGTAATGGAATATTATATGCGTCACATATAGCTATAAAACGTTCTGCTTTATAACAACCCTCTGTGGTTAATGTGGTACCAAACTTACTTTTTACATTAAAATCATTGTTAAGAAGTTCTTCACGATTAGCAACAGCTCCTACAGTCATTCCATTTAAACGAATAAATCCTGTTACCATCTCTTGTCCATAATTTTCTTTTACTTCAAGGAAAAATCGATTGTCAGATATTTCACGAAGGATTACAGCTGAATCCTTTAACTCTGTAGTTAATGATGGAACTAAACGGTTTAAATCATCTGTACATTCATCATAAGAAGCATCATCTTCATTATTAGATGGTAAGATTGGGATTAATGTTCTAATCTGACTAATTACATCAGCGTCATCTTGCCCTATAAAATCAACTATACCATTGCTTGCTTGATACTGTGCACTGCTAGTATCATTCTTACTTACATAATTACCATCTAATGTATTAGGTGCATTCACATATATACTTGATTCTTTTGTGATATAAGTAAAATCACTTAATGATGCAGAAACCGCTACTCCTCCACCAGCATGTCCAAATATTGCTGTTATCTGTGGAATCACTCCTGATGCAAGTGTTTGTTTTAAATAAATCTCACCAAATGCATTCAATGCATCTGTTGCCTCTTGAAGTCTTAGTCCTCCACAATCAATGCATCCAATGACTGGTGCACCTACTTTAAGTGCCAAATCATAAAGATGGACTATCTTCTTGCTATGCATCTCACCAATTGTACCATTTAATGAACTAGCATCTTGGCTATACACATAGACTAAATTACCATCGATAACACCATAGCCTGTAATTACGCCATCTCCCGGAGCATCTTTTTGCTGTAAGTTAAAATCTGTACTTCTCTTTGTAACCAAAGCACCAATTTCAACAAAACTATGATTGTCAAGCAAAGCTTCAATTCTTTCTCTAGCTGACAATTTTGCTGCATTACTCATTTTAAGCCCTCCAATTATATTTATTTTTAAAGTAAATCCAAAATTTCACCAATTTAATTATAATACATAATACCATTGTTTTCAACTTTTTTTCCATCTTTACATCTTTTTGCGAAAAAATTACCAGGGGGTTTCCCCTGGTAATTCCATATACTAACAATCTTATTGATTTTCTAGTATTTCAAACCGAGTTTTAAATTTTTCGCTACCACATACATGCCTTTCTCCATCGCCTTCTTTAATAATATAATCATCTTTGCCAATAAATATTCGTCCACGTTTATTACTAATAAATGGGCAGATCATGGCACCATCTTCTCTTTTTATCTTTACTAATATTTCAGTTGTAATCCAACCATTGACTACTACATCACTAAATAACTCGTATCCGTCTTCTAAACCCTTACCCGGCTCATACTTAATTACTTCAACCTCAAGTCCTCTTCTTCTACATTTCATACAAATTACCCCTTTCTAAAAAGCATACCACTCTATATATTTTCTAACTATGTATTCTCCAAGAACTTTGCCACCCTTTTTATTAGGATGTATCCCATCATAAAGGTGTTTACCATTATCTCCTTTTACTTCATATCTACCGTATATTCCACATTCACCTACATCAATAACAGGTACCGATAGTCGATATGCAATATCTTTAATCACTTTATTCTTAACTATGTAATTACTATTATAACCTTTAATATCTTCTGCAGATTGAATGGTTGTACATATAAATATTTGAGCATTAGGGTATAAGGATTGTAAGGATTCTACAATATATCTCATACTACCCGGGATCGTTATTTTATCAACCTTTTTTAATGACTTATATGCTGATTTTGAAGTAGTAAATTGTTTCTCTATATTTACATCTTTATATTTACTAATAGAATCATTTGTTCCTGCAAATATAATAATACTCTCAAAATCTTGATAACTTTTAAGCTTAAGCTTCTTTTTATTTTTAATCTTCTCAAGTTGATTGCCTAATGTATTATTTTTTTTAACTCCCTTGCTAGGATTACCATTATATTTCGTTCCAACATTATCTGAAATAGTTGCTCCTGCAACAGCCACATTAACGAATACTTCAGGTTGAACAATTTCTTCAAATCTGCTTGTCCATTGTCCATAAGCACTAATACTATCACCTAGTATTAAAATCTTCTTCCCTTGATAAGGTAGTTTTTCTTTGGTATTCTTTGTTTCATCTATATTTTTTGGTTCTTCTTTATTCTTTTGTTCTTCTTTATTCTTTTGTTCTTCTTTATTCTTTTGTTCTTCTGTGCTCTTAATTTCGTCTTTATTCAATGAGCTTTTAGATAGTTGTTCCTCTTGACTTTCAATGCTGCTACTATCAACTGCCTTAATATATGTATTATTTCCTCTACCAATATTTAGTCCAATCAGGGATAACATTAGACAACTACTTATAACACAAAGTCTTAGAACTTTTTTATCTCTTAGTTTCATTTAGTAAGCCTCCAGTATATTATTATCAATCTTATTCTATCCTATTTATTAGTAAATAACAATGATTAAATAGCCTCAGGAAGAACATCATTGTAACATCCATATACTATATACTTTCTTAAAACAGTATTCATAATCAATCTTCTTTACATTGCTTGTTGTATATATAGGAGTTGCTTCATAAAGGATATCGTTGACATAATATTTAATACTGCCAACTACTTTTTTCTCATCAACTGGAGCAACTAATGATTCAGGTATCTCATATTCAACACGTGTCTTTTCCCCATTACCAATTAGCAATTTAATATCTTTCTCTATTGCATTAATATTTACCCTTTTTTCTTGGCCGTTAATAACCTCAATTGGTTCTAATACCCTTTTCTCCTCATTAATATGATATATTGAGAAATTATCCAATCCATAATTCATCAGTTTCTTTGTATCGCTCCATTTATAAGTCTTATTATTAGGCCATCCACATGCAAGCAATGCAACTACAAAAGTTTTTCCATCTTGTTCTAAAGCTCCAACATAACAATAGCCGGCAGCACCTGTGAATCCAGTTTTACCTGAAAGTGCACCATCCATCATATTTAAAAATGCATTATGATTATTACAAGAAAAAGACCTACGTCCCGCTTTATCTTGAAACGAATAATTCGAAGTACGAGTTATTTTTAAAAATTCTTCTTTTTTTGGAGATTCCATAATACAATAACTCATTACTCTACCAAGATCTGCTGCAGTAGTTGAATGATTTACTTGAACAATATTACCATCCTTATCCGTCTCTTGTTTTGTCGCATCCAAACCATTTGGGGTAATGTAATATGTATCCATACAACCTATATCTTTTGCTTTTTGATTCATCATCGTCGCAAAGCCTTCTACAGAACCTCCAATATGTTCAGCAATTGCTACCGCTGAGTCGTTATGGGATTCTAACATTAATGAATAGAGAAGATCTTTCAGTTTATATTCTTCTCCTTCTCTAATATTTAATTGAACATCAGGCATTCTAGCAGCATTACTTGATACGAAAACCATATCCTCAAGATTTCCATTCTCAAGGGCTACAATTAAAGTCATAATCTTTGTCGTACTTGCCATAGGTAATTGTTCATATCCATTTTTCTCATATAAAACTCTATAATTAGATGCATCCATTAAGATCGCTGAAGTAGCATAGAGTCGTAGATTTGGTTGTTGACTATCTTCACTAGTATCCATATTGTTTGTTGTTTCAATAACATCACTATTGCTTTCCTGAGGTTTGGTATTAATGGAGTACAAATAGAATCCATATGTAATTGTAATTAATATAACGACTAATAAACTATATCTCTTAAGCTTCTTAAACATATACATATCCTATCCTGTTATTATATTCTTTATATTAATCTATAAATATATATCATATTTTATTACAGTAATATCTATAATTAAAAATATTGGATAGAAGGAATTCCTCTATCCAATATTTGTGAAAGTTAATATAATATTATTGAATCTGATTTAA
Source organism: uncultured Lachnospiraceae bacterium (assembly GCA_964485435.1). GTDB lineage: Bacteria > Bacillota > Clostridia > Lachnospirales > Lachnospiraceae > CAZAKD01. Next base: position 10,284 of record CAZAKD010000011.1, on the reverse strand, counting down.
TAGATTCATGACCGGAACATTATAGTTAATCTGTTGAGAAGCCAGATAATCATTATCCATTTCCTCTTCTGCCGTTTTTTTATTCTCATACTTTAATAATATATCTAAAAATTTTAAATAATCTGGATATGAGAATATGTTATCATAATCATTCATTTGTTCATTAAGAATTAAAAAATCCTTTGTAACTCTAACTGGCGAATTAAGGCTAGATGATACATTCGTAGTTGATACTGATGATTGATGATTAGTTGCTACTGGAATATTCGCATCTAAAGATTGCTTCATATAATTTGCAACCTTAACAACATAGTTCTGGGTTTCTTTAAATGGGGGTACTCCACCATACTTTGAAACGTTGCCAGCTCCCGCATTATACGCTGCTAAAGCCAACTTTTGATCTCCATTATATCTTTTAAGCATGCTTGAAATATACTTAGCACCACCCATAATGTTTTGCTCTGGGTCGAAAGAATCAACTACACCTAATTCTTTAGCCGTTGCTGGCATAAGCTGCATCACGCCTCTTGCACCACTTTTAGATACAGCCTTAGGATTAAAATTAGATTCTGTCTTCCCAATGGCTTTTAACAAATTAAGTGGAACACCATATTTATCAGCTGCTCTTTTAAATATATCATCCATAGATTTGGTCTCTCCTAAGTAAGAAGAGAACGGAGTTGTATTACTTGTTTTTTTACTTGATTCCGCATTCTTAATGTTTAATTGTTCTGCATTTTTAATTCCATTAACCTCTAACATATTAATTTCATCCTCATGTGTACATTAAAAGTATTTTCTATTGCCCCAAAGATTGCTCTTTTTCAGATCCATATATTCGTTATAAGCCCTCTCAAGAATCTGTTTCTCGTTGGAAAACTTCAACAGATGGTACGCTTCATGGAACTTATAGAAACCTGAATCTATAAAATACTCTTCTCTTTGCGGTTTACTATAGTAACTATCAGTCATCATTAGATACCAGTGAACTTCTTTTATCACTGTTTCAGTTGGGGTGTTAAAGCTATACTGGCTCTTACCAATGTATTTAATTATTGATGCATCAGCACCAGTTTCTTCTTTCACCTCACGCAGGGCAGTCTCTTTATACTCTTCACCATCTTCAACTGTTCCCTTAGGTAAAACCCATCCCTCATATTTATTTTTATAATTTTTATACAGTAATAAAATCTTACCTCTAAAAATGACCACACCACCACAGCTCGTTGCTTCAATCATAGCAAATCCTCCTGATTACTGGCTTATGTTTATTATTTATTAAACCTTATATTTAAAATAATATTCATTCATAAGTCAGGTGTGTTATTTAAACATAAGTATACACTGTTTTACAATTGTTTTCAACTAACTTTTAACGATTAAAATATTCCTTTATTATCTTTTTAGCAATGGGGACAGCATGTTCACTTCCAGTTCCAGCACCTTCTACAATTATACTCACTACAATTTCTGGTTTATCAGTAGGGGCAAACCCAACAAACCATGCGTGGGAGGACTGATTTGAATCATATTCAGCAGAGCCAGTCTTACCAGCAACACTTACAGATAAACCTTTTAATGCTGTAGCAGTTCCATTCTCCACTACAGCAGACATTAATTCTGTGAGTTCTTTTGCCTCTTCTGCTTTCATAAGAGCACCATACGTTGTCGGTACATTTTTTTTAACCAATGCTCCTGAGTAATTTTCAATGTGGTCTACTAGATATGGATTCATCAAAGTTCCACCATTGGCTATTGCTGCTGTTATAAGAGCATTATGAAATGGGGTAATTAATGTCTTTCCTTGTCCAAGTGCAGTCTGAGGCATCTCAGAAGCCTCAGATTCACCATCTAAGGTAAAGCTACTTTGTTTATAAGGAATATTGGTTGGCAATGATTTATTAAATAGCAAAGTCTCATTGAGTTTGCGAAATGAAGCAAAATCAAGGGTAGTTCCAATATGTGCAAAAAAAGTATTGCACGACTTAGCAAAAGCAGTTGTTAAATTAAGTTCACCATGCTTCTTTCCATTATAACAATGTATTGAAACTCCATTAAATATCTCATGTCCTTTACATTCATAATTATAATTCCTTAGACCATCTTCATTGTTTTTTATATATTCCAAAGCTGTAACCATCTTATAGGTAGACCCTGGTGGATATAGCCCTTGTGTTCCACGATTTACTAATGCAGACTTATTTTCTGAATCTTTATTAAGTTTATCCCAATTTTTTATTACACTATTTGGATTATAATCGGGTTTTGAAACCATGGCTAATATTTTTCCTGTACTAGGCTCTAGAACAACAATAGCACCTCTTTGATTACCTAAAGCTTTATGGGCTACTTCTTGCAGTTTCACATCAAGTGTGGTTACAATATTATCTCCTGGGTTTTTCTCTCCTGAGAGCTGATTATAAAGCATGAGTATAGGATTAGCATGGGAAGTTAATAAATTAAAGCTTTCGCTAGCTTCTAAACCAGTCTTTCCTTTATCAAATTTTCCAACTACATGAGCAAATAAGCTGTCATAAGGGTATATCCTCTTACTTATGCCTTTATCATCTTCAATTGTTTTGGCTAAAGTTTCTCCGTTGCTTCCTTTAATCTCACCTCTTACCACTCTTTTTGAAAGAAGATCTTGACGTTCATTGTAAGCATTATTAATTACATTAAAGCTATCTACCACCATAAAACGAACCAGATAAGCCATCAGCAAAACAAAAATACCAACAAAAATATAAGTGATTATAACAATCTCTTTATTGTCAGGTGTTTTATTCTCTTGAAGAGAATTGGTTTTTTCTTGTTTCCTTACCTTTAACTTTTTCACTATTCTCAACCTCATTCTGATTTAATACATACATTCCTTGTATTATACAAAACACAATAATTGTACTCAGTGCGGAACTACCGCCATAACTTATCAATGGTAAAGTAACTCCCGTTGAGGGAATAAATTTAATCGCACCACCAATTGTTAAAAAAACTTGGAATATATACATAACACTTAAACCTAATGCAACCATTTGATAAAACTCTTTTTTCATCTTTAATGCAATATTTATAAACATAACAAAGCAACTTAAGTAGATAAGAATAATGCATATAGCTATAATTACTCCCAATTCTTCTGCTATGGCAGAAATAATAAAATCACTTTCGACTACCGGAACCTTGCTCGGCATACCTTCCCCTAACCCAAGACCAAACCAACCACCGGTACCTATTGCAAATAGAGATTGTGTGATCTGATACCCTTCTCGATCAATATAGGGCCACGGATTATACCATGCAGTTACACGAACTTGAACATGATAGAATAGCTTGTGTGAAATAAAAGCGGCCAAGGATCCACCTCCTAGTCCAGCAAGGAGATATAGTGGTTTACTTGTTGCAACATAGAGCATTACCAGATATGTTACAAAGAATATCAATGCCCCACCCAAGTCCCTTTCCAGTACAAGAGTTATCACATAAGCAGCGGCCATAGCTGTAATTTTTATAAGATCCATGAATTCTTCATGAATTGCTAATAAAGAAGCTGCAAAAAATACAAATATAATTTTCACAAATTCAGAGGGTTGAATCGATATTCCAAATATATGAATCCAATTAGTGGCACCGTATTGTGTTTTGCCAAAAACCAGAACAAGTAATAAGATAACAAGTCCTGCAAAACCATAGATCCATTCTAATCGGTTTAGCCACCTCATCTTCTCAATCATGTATGGAATGATAAGGCAAACACCTAAAGATACGCTAATAACCATAATTTGCTTTATGGCCATATCATAAGATAGTCTGGTAAGCATAACAAAACCAATCATAATCAAAAATGTCATATTATTTAATATAAGCCTAGACAAGTTACGATAAGCTAATCTGTATATTATAAAAATTAGAGTAAAAAGCAATAATTCAAATCCATACAAATAAACTAATTTTATACTTTTAGCATTCATATACAACAATATATAGCAAATGGCATGAATAATGAAGATTAGTATTCTTTGATTTCGAAAGATTCTATTCTGCCTATTTTTATTATTATTACGAAATACCGTAAAGGAATATAAGGTATATATGGTTACAAGTATAATAATAATATATCTAGATAATTGAGATACAATGTTCTCCATTCATTCACCCTCTTTACCTCTTTATTGAATATCTCTTTATTGAATACCTCTGTTAAAATGTCCTTTCGTATATTCTTTTAGTTCAAAAGATGACTCTCGTCCATATTTATATACTTGTGTGTAAGCCTTTAAAATCTGTAGCACTTCTTTTTCAGATTCAAATGTAAAATTAAGACGTATTCCTTTTGGATTTAGATTCTTTATTTCTTTATCATTATTTAATAAAAATAGTGGTTGGCTATTATAGATTACATTATAACAATACCTGCAATAATTTTTTACATAAAATTGTTTCTGCTGCCTATCTTCTAAATGTAATACTTCTTCTTTCTTAGTACATCCCTTTGTTGTCTTAAGCAGACATTGAGCGGTAACCATCAGAGGTAGATGACCATATACAATGATATCCGAATCACTACATCCAAGTTCCTTCCATTCAGAATAATTTAACTCCACGCTTGCCGTTGAGTGATCAATTCCCAATTGCTCATAGAAAGCCTTACTTTCCTTATTCATAGTATATACATTATAATCCAATATAATCTTTGAAGGTGGCACGAATAGATCTGTAATTAGAAAATCATATTCTTCAAAGTTCTTAATCACATATCCATCTATATAATCCATATATGAATGAAATATAGCATGTCGATTCTTTAGAAATGTATCATAAGTTTCTTTTCTAAATATATGTGGCATGACAAGGAAGAATTGCTTCTCTTGACTCTTAACTTTCTTGGCAATGAATTCAATCTCACTAAACTCAACTTCGCCCATATCCATGTAGATACAATCTACTTCTTCAATACTTGCTATAGTATCTAATAACTGTGGATTCAGTATATGTGCAATGATTTTTGTAGAATTCATGCCAACAGCCTTCTCTGTTACCAATTGATTGCCGTCTTCTTCGTGTTTTCTTCTATACTGTTGGGTAATTGCATATTCTAACTGAGCCAAACCTTCTCTTCTTAATTCATTCATTTCAACGATAGGTATAAAGATATTATCGTCTACCTCTATCTCTAAAGCTTCAAACACATACTCAGTAGCATTCGTTTTACTTAGTTGTGTTCTTATCTTTTCTTCCTTCATAGGTTGTTTTAACGCATTTTCTACAAGTCCTCCATAGACTTGAACCGTTACATCATCTTTTGAAAGGGTTAGAACCATAGGTTTTCCTACTTTTCCATGAAAGATAGCTCTAACTTTCACTTTATTCGTTTGTTCTATATATTCAGCCCTAATCTTATCTAGTAGTTGTTGATTTTTTGTTCTATAGACCATCTGGCCTTTCTTAACTGGTAGATTAGGTGTGAATTTTGCAATTACATTCTCTTTAGAATTATGATTATCTTTTACAGTGTACTCATATACTCCAGCATTATTTTCACGAATCTCTAATAAATCCTGGGCATATATATCCTCTTTCAGATTTATCTTCGCCTTATTCCCTTTTACTTGTATAATCTCACCAACTAATACTCCATTATGATTCGGCCTATCTAAAGATAACATATTTTTACCATTGTGAGTATTATAATAACCTGTAGTAAACCCTCCACGATTATAGATCTCCATAACATGAGCCATATCTTGTTGGAATTCTTGGTTATTCTCATTCAAATATTGCTTATATTTTTCTTTTCCTAACCCTAGATAAAGATCAACATATTTGCGATATCTGCTTGTTATAAAAGCAGTATATTCGGGCCGTTTCATTCTACCTTCAATCTTAAAGGAATCAATTCCTGCATCTATAAGTTCCGGTATCATAGATAGAGTACAGATATCCTTTGGACTTAGTAGATAAGGGTCGTTAGATTGAGATATGGTCTTATTCCCCTCTTTTAACTTATATTGCTTTCTACAAGGTTGGGCACACCTTCCTCTATTACCACTTCTTCCACCAATCATACTACTCATTAGACATTGTCCTGAATAACAGTAGCACAGTGCTCCGTGTACAAAGGATTCTATCTCAAGGTTAGTAGTTTGTCTCATATTACGTATCTCTGATAGATTCAGTTCTCTTGATGTAACCAATCGAGTCACACCCATATTCTCTAATACCTTCACCCCATTAGACATAGTCAATGTCATCTGTGTACTTGCATGAATAGGTAAGTCCGGAAAATGCTTATGAATAAAAGACAACACTCCCACATCTTGAACAATTACTGCATCAATACCTTGCTTATAATACTGTACAAGATAATTGTATAGTTTATTTTCTAATTCTTCATTCTTTAGCAAAGTATTCATCGTAAGGAATATATTTTTCCCATGAATATGAACGTAATCGATGGCACGAAGCATATCATTTTCATCCAAATTGTTGGCGTATGCCCTTGCTCCAAACTGACTACCACCTATGTAGATGGCATCTGCTCCTCCATTAATTCCTGCGACTAAGCTTTCATACGAACCAGCTGGTGCTAATATCTCTATCTTCTTCATAAAATCCTCACTTATATGAAAAGGCTGTCACATAATATTGACAGCCCAGTTCTTTATATTATTAACGTTTACGTTTTCTACTTTCTGCTAGTTCTGTTTCTAATCTGACTATCTTCTTCTGAGACTCATTATATTCTTTATTAAGTTCATCAAGTTCTTTATTCAGAGCTTCAAGTTTTGATTGAACTAGTATCACTTCATGTTTCATATTATATAATTCATTACTTTTTTCTTTATTCTCTGATTCTTTATCTTGAAGCTTGTCCAAGGCTTTAAAATAATCATCTGCAATATTAATCTCTAATAATACATTCTTTAAATAATCATCAAGTTTACTATAACTTTCCTTCGTTTTAAACTCCGCATACTTATTATTAATATAAGTTGCAACTTTTTGCATATATTCTGGACTTTCATATCCTGATAATGTAAACCTCTTGTTGTTAATGATTACTTCAACATCCGTCATAGTATTCATACGAATCCCCCTTACAATCTAATTGAATACATCAGATCCCTAATCATATTATAACTGATAATCTCATAAACACAACAATTATTTGTCCACAAGGCCAAAATGTTGATATGCAATATCCGTAACAACTCGTCCCCTTGGTGTTCTCATCAAGAGGCCATTCTGTATAAGATATGGCTCATAAACATCCTCAATAGTACCTGAATCTTCACCAATAGCAGCTGCTATGGTGTCTAGCCCAACAGGTCCACCTGTGAACTTTTCAATCATTGTAATTAGAATATTCCTATCTATATTATCTAATCCTAATTTGTCAACCTCTAGTAAATCTAGTGCAAATCTTGCAACTTCTTCAGTAATTATTCCATTATATTTTACTTGAGCAAAATCTCTGACTCTCTTTAAAAAGCGGTTCGCTAGTCTTGGAGTTCCTCTTGATCTACGGGCAATCTCGTTGGCACCCTTTTCATCAATCTCAACATGAAATACCTGTGCAGATCGAATTACAATCGTCTCCAATTCTTTAATGGTATAAAACTCAAGCCTATTTACCACACCAAATCGATCACGCAAAGGTGCTGTTAACATACCTGCTCTAGTTGTAGCTCCTACAAGAGTAAATTTAGGTAGATCAAGGCGAATAGATCTGGCCGAAGCACCCTTGCCGATTATTATGTCAATAGCATAATCCTCCATTGCAGGATATAACACTTCCTCCACTTGACGATTTAATCTATGTATCTCATCTACAAATAGAATATCTCCTTCTTGTAAGTTATTCAAAATTGCTGCCATCTCTCCAGGTTTTTCTATTGCTGGTCCAGAAGTAATCTTCATATTAACATCCATCTCATTGGCAATAATACCTGCAAGAGTTGTTTTTCCTAAGCCTGGGGGTCCATAAAATAGGACATGATCTAGGGATTCCCCCCTTTGCTTTGCTGCTTCAATATATATCTTAAGATTATGCTTAACCTTTGATTGTCCAATATAATCTGTTAATAACTTAGGTCTAAGGCTATTCTCAATCTTATAATCTTCTTCAATTAATTCAGTTGTTATTACCCGCTTTTCCATAATATACTCCTACAGATTTAATGTAATCTTCTTTAGACTAAGTTTTAAAATATCTTCCGTTGTCATATCATTGGTAATCTCAATACTACGAACTGCTCGTAATGATTCTGTATTAGAATATCCTAGTGCAACTAAAGCTTGGATTGCATCATTATAGGTATCTTGATTCTTAGATTCACAATTATCCTTCTTGCCTATATTCTGACTCTTTTTATCAAAAGCATCTTCTAGCTTAATCTTATCTTTGAGATCTAGTATCAACTTACTTGCAGTCTTCTTACCTATACCTGGTGCCTTACATATCTCTTTAATATCATCTGATAATATTGCAAATCGTAGATCATCTGGAGTTATTGCAGATAGAACTCCTAAGGCAACCTTAGGTCCAATTCCATTCACTGTAATAAGCAATTTAAAAACCTCTAAATCATCTCTATGTAAAAATCCATATAAACAAAATATATCTTCCC
>CAZAKD010000011.1:0-1647 GCA_964485435.1 uncultured Lachnospiraceae bacterium | reverse complement strand
TTACATACAAATATGTGTAAATCTTAACCTGACTACCAATGCATGGTAGTTGGTTCAATACTGATGAGGGAGTTCTAACCTCATAACCAATCTGATTATTCTCAATGATTAAAACATCCTCGTTAATCCCTGCCAATTCTCCCTTAATATATGAAATCAATGCTTCCACCACTTTCTTCTAATCTATTTGAATTATAATATATATACTAAGATTATTCAAGTATTTCCGAACAAATGTTTCTATTGGGATTGGCTGTTAAATAGCCTGTGAATAGTTACGATTGACTTTATAGCTAAGAAAAGTTAAGATATTCATAAACCTAATCGGTTGTAACTCATTCACATTAAAGTTGTGATACTTTCCTTGTAAGTTTCACATAAGAAAAGGAGGCTAGTCTTTATGAATATCCTAGATATGGCTCTAAGCCTAGAGTATGATCTTGAAAAATACTACAAAGAACAGGCAGACTTATACAAAGGTAGTGGTCTAGATATTATATTCTCTTTACTCGCTCGGGAGGAATCCAACCATGTATCCCTCTTACGCAGTAAAGCTGATAACCTATCTTATAACTTAGTTGAAAGCAGTATCCTCACTGAATCTAAAAGTTTATTTAAAAACTTAGACGACTTTCACAGTGATATTGTAGCCCTTCCAACTCAATTAGACTCATATCGTTTTGCTCTTGATAAAGAAGAGGAAAGTTATAAATTCTACAAAAATGCTGCTACAGAATCAACAGATTATAGTTTAAAAGAAATCTTTCAATACTTAATCAAACAAGAAAATAATCATTGTCTTGTCTTAGAAGAGATTATTAAATTGCTTACTAGAGCTGAAGAATGGGTTGAATCTGCCGAATTTGGAATACGAGAAGAATACTAATTTAACAACCTATATGCCATCTGCTGAAATGAAGCACCATCAATTTAGATCTGATATAAGTTATTACTATTCAAAGACCATTTAGTAACCAGGAACGATGATACGAATAGATGCTACTGAAAAAGGAGTTTTTGCACTCGTCGGCACTTAGGCTCTGTCCTTTAGAGCCTTATGTACCGCTACGTAGTGCAACTAAGCGAAAGCGCCTCCTTTTCAGTAGCATTTATTTGTGTCATCGTTCCGTCACTTAAGTCAACTGTGAATAGTTTGAGGCTATAGATTCCTTGTAAATATATCACTTTCTTCTAGAAGACTCTCAATCGTATCAAAACCTAATCGATGAAGAAGTTCAATTACGTAAGGGTTATCAATTGGAGTTGGATAAGACGCCATATCTCCATACTTTTCTACATTAATCCTTCCTTCTTCTGTAGGTATAATCCTCTTTGGACCACCAACACAACCTCCTACGCAACCCATACCTTCATAGAAATTTTCTCTACTATTCCCGGCAATTAGTTCATTTAACATCGCCTTACAACTAGCTACACCATCCGCTTGTTTTGTTCTGACTGTAATAGTACGATTTGGATTGAGTCTTTTAACTGTATCCTTAACTGCTTCACTTACACCACCGGCTCTGGCATATATCCTTCCCGCTCTTGAAGAATGATCTTTATCACTTTCTTCCATCTTAACTGGGTCAATATTCAATGCGTCAAATATATCTTCTATCTCTTGAAATGTAAGTACATAGTCAA
>CAZAKD010000010.1:10892-16288 GCA_964485435.1 uncultured Lachnospiraceae bacterium | reverse complement strand
AGTGCACCTAATACAATAATATTTCCTTTGGATACAACTCTTGCACCAGGATTCACATCACCAATAATAATAACACTGGTTTCTAGTTCTAAAACTTGTCCCGATCGTAGGTTTCCTTTATAGAATTGACCAGTATTCGTATTGAGATCCATTAATTTCTCATTAATACTCTTTTCAAATTGCTTATCTTTCTCAGGGTCATCTTCTACGATGCATACAATCTGTAGTTCAGAGTTATCTGATATAATACCTAAGATTTCAAATTTCTCTTCATCTGTTAAAACTCTGCCTTCAAAGCTAATAGCCATCTGGGCATTGTTAAAGAATTTAGAAGATTCTTTAAATTTTGCTGCAATATCTAATTTTAATTCTTCAAAGCCTAATGTTTTATCTAGAACTACTACGATACCACCATTGTAGGCTTTAATAACAACATTATGATTCATAATTTAATCTCCTATTGGGATATTAATCTCTGGGTCTGTAGCGGCCTTATTCAATACCTCTTCATAATCATTAGATTTATAATAATACTTATATACATCTCGAGCTATTTCAGCTGAATTACTTGAAGAATAGCCATATGGGATCGTAACAACAACCGATATCTCTGGTTTGTCATATGGTGCATAGGAAACAAATAATGCATGATTAGGTTTTAAAGTACTTTCTTGTGCAGTACCTGTCTTACCAGCTACTTTAACAGCAAGATCTCTATATAATGTATCTATGGAACTTTTGGCACCATTCACAACATCATACATTCCTTTATGAATCTGGGTCCAAGTTGATTGCTTTAGATCCATTTTTTTATAAACAGTAGCCTTATTATCAACAACTACATTACCGGATACATCAATGATCTTGTCCAATATAGTTAAGTTAAAAGCTGTTCCTTTATTTGCAATAGCGGTCGTATACCTAGCTAGTTGAGCTGGTGTAAAGTTGTTGGTACCTTGACCAATTGCTGAACGCACTGAACTTTCATCAGATATTCTAGGTGTATATTCAGGCAACTCAATGCCAGATGTTGCATCTAGCCCATACATAGTTGCATATTTTGCTATTTTGCTTAATCCTAGTGAACTATCATACTTACCTGTGCTTGTTTGACTTAGACGATAAGCGATCTCATAGAAATAATAGTTACAGGATACCTCAAGCGCTCCTATAGTATCTACCGCACCATGATTGCCATTTGGATGAATCCAACATTTAGGACTAGGCTTAATCTTCTCAAAAACCCCTTTGTCATAAATTCTTTCTCCAACTTGTACAACACCTTCTTCTAGTGCTGCTGTTGCAGCAACCATCTTATATGTGGAACCTGGTGCTGTTTTCTGTTGAAGTGGTCTATTCAACATTGGATAAGAATTATCTTCAAATAACTTATTAAAATATTTAGAATCTACTGTATTAGCAAGTTTATTATTATCATAGGATGGATAAGACACTAATGCCAATACGTCTCCTGTATTTACATCAGTAACCACCACTGAACCAGTAGATGGATCCAATGCTAATTGTGCTGGAGTAATATCTAGATTTTTAATTTTATTTAATAAAAAGGTATAAGCAGAAATTGTTCCATTTTTTAAATTGGCAATTTCACCCTCATTATATTTTAACACACCTTGGTCAAATAATAAAAGACAAATTTCAGTTCCTGTTAACTTGTACGAATATACCAATGAATGGTATACCTTTTTGTTGAATTCGCCATCTTGTTTCAAAGCATTAAATATATATTCCAATAATTTGCTATAAAGTTCATCCGTACTATAGAATTCTTCTTGAATATCTAGTTTTTTTAAATCAATCCAATTATTTGAGATTGCATGCTGAAGAAACTTACTTAAACTTGTATTGTCGTCTATAAATGATAAGTATATATTATCTTTTTGATCAATACTTTTGGTAAGAATCACATCTCGTTTTTTTAGAAATTCATATACATACTCAAGATTATCTTTCATTTCATCATTCGTGTTTTTCTTCAAAAGATTATTGTTTAATGCCAAAGCATCTTCTAAATCAGCAAAAACTTCTTTTCTCTTTTGTGTAAACTTCTTATTAACACTTTTTTCTAGATCAGTTGCATCTTCTAATGCTAAAGCCTCAATATCTATTACATTGTTATCAATTAAAGCAAAATATACATCATAAATTGGAATAACTATGTCCGTTGAGTTAACACCCTTACTACCTGCAGATGTACTATTTCGGATTTTAGAAGCAAGTACCCCAGCAATTTTCTTTTCTAGAATGTCATAGGTTGCAATGTGTAGATCAGCATCTATTGTAACATATATATCATCACCAGCAATAGGTTGTTCAGTAGATTTAACTTCTAGAACTCTGTTAGCCTCATTAACGATAACAGATTCATACCCTTTAACTCCGTGAAGATATGCTTCATATTGTTTTTCTATACCTGACTTACCAATCTGGTCAGTATAAGTATAGTTATCAATACGCCCCTCTTCTTTAATACCTTCTATAGCTTCCTGAGTAATTAATCCAGTGTACCCTAAAATGTGAGAGAAATACTTGCTATGTGCATATACACGATGAGTTTCTTGTAATATATCTGCACCTGGAAGGGTTGCACTATTCTCTTTTACAGCTGCAACAGTCTTATCGTTTACATTAATTGCAACTGTTATAGGAATATATTTCTTCCAAGTATTCATAAACAATCCATAGCGAACTGTCATGATCTTAAGTGCTTCTTCTTGAGTATATATATCTGTGATATCGAACATTTTGTTGTTCTTAGAACCATTTCTTAGATACTCATAAACTTCAAGTGGGCTAGCATCCCTTTCTTCCGCTGTTACTTCTTCTACTTTTGAATGATAATAGATATCCTTCTTAAAACGAAGTTCCTCATTTTTATTTACATTAAATTCAACTTCACCTGATTCATTAAAAGACAGTGGGAAATCAGAAGCAAGTTTCCCACCATTCTCTTCAATAATCTGAATTAATCTGTGTATCATTTCATTTTTTTCTTCATTTGTAGCGAGATCCCCTGTATCTTCAAGGGTAACCGCATATGATAATTCGTTGTATGCCAATAATTTACCATTTCTATCTCTTATATTTCCTCTCGTGCTTTTTAAATCCCTTTCTTGCTCCGCTTTTAACTCCATTGTATTATTATAATCATCACCTTTAACTATTTGTAAATAAAATAGTTGAGAAATAATTGTAGCAAAAAGGATAATGTAAACAATAGAGATAGGTAAAAATCTGGATTTCATTACTTTCTGAACGATATCTTTAATAATCTGAAGCAATATTATCCCTCCTTACTCTCCATGTGTTCAAGCCAACCATTCATATTATGTAATAATTTATATAGTATAACAGCAAATAGAACGGTATATACTAATTCTGGTAGCATAATTCTTCTAAGGTAGAATAAAAAACTTAATCTACTCCTCAATAAGAATTCTAATAGATAATATAAAAAGCTATAAATCAAGTCACTGATTCCAATTAATATGATAGGAATTGTAAGTACATCTCTATAGAATAGTAAATGAAAGATACCATTCACATATCCTATCACCATATATATTAACGCAACAAGTCCAATAATATCACCATACATAAAATCAACAAGTAGCCCACAAAATAGACCAATAAACAAGCCTTCTTTGCGACCACGCATATACCCAAAAGCTACTGTAACAATTAAAAGTAGATTAGGTACTACATCGGCTAAAGCAAGCACTTGAAAGAATGTAGTTTGTAGTAAAAAACATGCTAATATAGTAAATACCAAAACAAAAATACGCTTCATGTCTATAGTCCCTTCATTATTTTAACATCTTATTCAATTCAGCAGTATTTTTCTTTAGTTCTGTAATAATTAATACTGTGTCTAATCTATCAAAATCTACAACTGGAGTTATATAACCTGATTTAGTCATGTTATTGGCGTCTATTGTTATATTACTAATATATCCTACCAATATTCCTTGTAAATATTTATCACTGATATTAGAAGTAACAATTTCATAACCATCTTTTATTTCTGCATCTTTAGATATATGAGTTACTTCTATCATTCCTGAATCAATCATCTTGAGATTACCTGAAACTACACAGGTGTCAGACGTTTTTAAAAACATACCACTTACATTACTACTATCATCAATAATGGAACGAACTCTAGAATAATTCTTACCTGTTTCAACTATAATTCCAACAAGTCCGTTTCCAGCCAATACATTCATATCAATACTTAGGCCATCATCTGTTCCTTTATCAATTAAGAAAGTATTATACCAATTACTCGTATCGTTACTAATAACTCTTGCAGCTACTTTGGGATAGCTAGCATATTTTTCATCTAACTTATATAATTTTCTTAGACTTTCTAATTCATATTTATCTTGCTGAAGAATCTTATTTTCATATGACACTGTGTCTAGTTCCGACTTCAACGTCTTGTTTTCAGCCAGCAACCTTTTTATGTTATCAAGGTCTTCTAAACGCTCTGATATGGATCTTCCAATAGAATTTATTCCTTTTTGCATGGGTGACACAACAAAACCTACAGAGGTCTTCACTGGTTCAAGACTATCATTATATTTAAAAGATAAAATCATAATAACAAGGCACATTAATGTACACCCTGCTAATAGGTACTTTGGCTCAATAGTAAGTTTTGTTCTTCGCTTCATCCTAATCCCTCATTTTATTATTCTGAGTAATCTGTTTTAGTTCCTTACCTAAACTTGCTAATTCTGGTTCTTCAATGATCCTCCCCAGACCACGAACAACAGTATTACTTGCATCTTCACATATATTAATCTTTAAATCTGTTTCTTTTTTAATTAGTTCATCTAAATATCTAATTCCACTAGAACCACCAGTAATATAGATTCCTGAATCAATAATATCTGCAGATATCTCAGGTGGAGTTCTCTCTAATATAATCTTAATACTATCAATAATTGAATATAGATACTCTTTAATGGATTGATAAACCATTGCGGAGCTAATCTCCATCTCACTTGGTAGGCCCATTACTACATTTCGTCCATATACCTTAATAGTATAATCTTCACCTTCCAAAGCAGATGATAGTTCTTTTTTTATCACTTCTGCAGTTTTATCACCAATAATAAGATTATATTTCTTCTTAACATATAGTCGAATGGATTCATCTAATTTATTGCCACCAATAGGTATTAACTTACTTAAGACAATACCACCTAATGACATAATAGATATCTCTGTTGTGTCAGCACCAATATTAACAGTCATAACTCCTCTTGCATGATTAATATCTAAACCTATTCCTAATGCATCTGCAATAGGCTTCTCAACTACCTTGATAGAATTTGCTTTGGCATTAGAACTAGCAAATTCTATCAAGG
>CAZAKD010000010.1:0-10882 GCA_964485435.1 uncultured Lachnospiraceae bacterium | reverse complement strand
ATCAGATCATAAAAAGCCCTTTTTTCAACCTCAGTTATATCTGTAGGAACAGCGATAAGATAATTCATTCCTCCAAATAAAGAGTGTTTATTTTGAATCATTTTTAGAAGTTGATTCAAAAGAGATTGCATATTTGCAATGTCAGCAATTACGCCACTTCTCACAGGGTATGATACTTTAATATTCGCAGGAGTTTTTTCATACATCTCAAAAGCTTCATTTCCAATCGCGATAATATCTTTTTTATTAGCGATTGCTATCATATTCCGTTCATCTAGAATAATGCCCTCTCCTGTTTTATATATTTTAATGGTACTTGTACCAAAATCCATTCCTATTGCTTTTCTAGCCATTAATATAAGTCTCCTTCCAGTCCAAGAATTCCTTAGTTATAGAATCCCTTGTTCTTTTAAGCTAATATATTTATTATCACCAATAATGATGTGATCCATAAGCTTAATTCCAATTAATAATCCTGCTTCTTTTACTCTATTAGTTGTGTTAATATCTTCTTTGCTGGGTGATGGATCACCACTTGGATGATTGTGCAGCATGATAATATATGTTGCATTATGTTGTAGAGCATTTATAAAAATCTCCCTGGGAGAAACAATAGAAGCATTTACTGTTCCTGTGGTTAACACCATATCATGTAAAACTTTGCTTTTAGAATCTATAAACACAACAATAATCTCTTCAATTGTCAAGCATCTCATCTCTTGCATATAATAATTCGCTACTGATTCAGGGCGTAATAATCTTAAGCCCTCTTCGTTGGTGGCTTTAGCCATTCTCTTAGAAAGCTCCGCAATACATAGTAACTGAATTGCTTTTACTTTTCCAATTCCTTTAATTGATATTAAGTCATTCATTGACATATAATTAAGACCAATAAGACCCTTATTGGTCTTAGAATAGTTCAGTATATGATGAGCAACATCCATACTTCTCAAATTCTTAGATCCTGAGCGAATAATAGCTGCAATTAATTCAGAGTCTGATAGAGACGAGGCACCATATTTTTCACATTTCTCATAAGGCCTCTCTGTCTCAGGTAATTGTTTCACTGTAAGATAATTATTATTCATTCGTGCTCCTATTCTAACTCTCTTTAAGCACGTACCCCAAAAATACTCATCTAATTTGTTAAAAGATCTAACTATATCTTTCTATAGACAATAACCGCAATAATAACACCAATGATACTTGCCATGGTAATCTTTATATTAATTCCAAAGGTAATTACCATAATTCCCAGGTTTAAAATAAATGGTTCACTTAATCCAAACTTTTGGCCAAAATTTAACCACGATAAATAAGCTACATCTTCTGCAAGTAGTCCAATAAAACCACCTAAAACAACACCAGCTAGAATAAGTAAAAATAGTGCCCAAGAATTTTTTCCTCTAGTTCTGCCATAACCACTCATAATAACGACCCCTTTTAAAATAATAAGAAACTATGAATACAACGTTTTCAAACTTCATTTTAACATAACTAAATATATTTGTATACCTTCTAAAGTTAATAATTTCACCTAGTCTTCTACCCAATTCTTTGATCGTTCAATTGCTTTTCGCCAATCAGAGATATACTTCTCTCTTATATCTTGACTCATATTTGGAATAAAATTAGTAGGTACTTTACAACTTTTCTTTATATCGTCTAGATTGTCCCAATATCCAATCCCAAGACCTGCAAGATAAGCAGCGCCTAATGCTGTTGTTTCTATTACTTGAGGTCTCTCTACTAGAGTATCTAAGATATCTGATTGGAATTCCATCAAGAAATTATTGGCACTCGCACCACCATCTACTTTTAAAGTTAGCAATTCTACTCCGGAGTCATATTCCATTGCACGAATCACATCATAAGTCTGATATGCCATAGATTCAATAGCAGCTCTTATAATATGTTCTTTTTTTGCTCCACGAGTAAGTCCAACAATAGTACCTCGTGCATATGGGTCCCAATACGGTGCACCTAATCCGACAAAAGCAGGAACTAAATACACACCATTGGTGTCTTCAACTGCTCGTGCGTAAGCCTCAGATTCTTCAGAGGAATGAATAAGACGCAATTCGTCTCTGAGCCACTGAATCACAGCTCCCCCTACAAAGATACTTCCTTCTAGAGCATATTGTGGCTTTCCATCATAACATGCTGCCATAGTTGTTATTAAACCATTGTTACTCTCAACAGGTCTATGCCCTGTGTTCATAAGTAAAAAGCATCCCGTTCCATAAGTATTTTTAGCCATTCCTTTTTCATAGCATAGTTGTCCAAACAAGGCTGCTTGTTGATCGCCTGCAACTCCTGCAATAGGTATGGATGTTCCAAATATAAGTTCATCTGTATGTCCATATATCTCACTGGATGTCTTTACTTCTGGAAGCATAGAGCTTGGTATATCTAATAATTCTAATAGGTCATGATCCCACTCTAAGGTATGAATATTAAATAACATAGTCCTAGAAGCATTGGTATAATCCGTCACATGTACTTTACCTTTGGTAAGATTCCAAATAAGCCAGGTGTCAATATTACCAAAGATTAAATCACCTTTATTAGCTTGTTCCCTTGCCCCTGGAATATTATCTAGTATCCATTTTATCTTAGTAGCTGAAAAATAGGGATCTAGGACCAAACCTGTCTTTTCCTTAATCATAGATTCATAGCCTTGTTCTTTCAGTTCATCACAGTTCTTTGCTGTTCTTCGGCATTGCCATACAATCGCATTATAGATTGGTTGCCCTGTATGTCTATTCCAAACTACTGTTGTTTCCCTTTGATTGGTAATTCCTATTGCTGCAATATTAGTAGCCAGCAAACCTGCTTTTGCAAGTGCTTCATTTGCCACACCTATCTGATTTCCCCATATCTCCATGGCATCATGTTCTACCCAACCACTGTGTGGATATATCTGAGTAAATTCCTTTTGTGACTTTGCAATAATTTCACCTTGTTTATTAAAAATAATACATCTAGAACTTGTAGTTCCTTGATCCAACGCCATAATATATGAATATTCCATCTTTTTATTCTCCCATTATTAATCTTGAATAACTTTTTGTTTACCAGCTTCAATTAAGATCTTATCTCGGAACATGACTACAGTTAGTATTGCCATTGCAGAACCAGAAACCAGCAAAAGAATCTCAATAGGGATTCTATCTGCCAATGGTCCAAATACAGCAATGCTAATTGGCAACATAGAAGTAGCAATCATATGAAATACACCAAAGACAGGTCCTGATATTAAGAAAAAGCCTGCTGCATATAAGAAGAACTTTCTAATAAAAGGTGTCCTTCGAATATATAAAACTCCTTGTTTCATATCATCAAAATAACTTCTTACACTTTCATCCTCTGCTTTCTTTCTTTTTGGTTCTACAAGTAAGAATATCAATAACAAGACTGCAAATAATGCTGTAAAAACATCAATAAAGAAGATTGACTCAATACTTGTGACAGATAACAATGCTCCACTTGCCATAGGTGATAATAGCCATACACTAGATTGTATACTACTATTAATTGCATTAACTCTAGTTAAATGTTCCTCTGGAACTAGACTTGGTAAAAGTGCATTAATAGCTGGTGTCTGGATTCCAGAACCCACTGCTCGAATGGCTGATATTATAAATAGTAACCAAAGTGATTCATATCCAAGCAGAAAGAGAATTGCTAAGATAAGTGTGGCTATTGCTATTAATGAGTCTGACAGAATAATTAATAATTTACGACTATATCTATCTGCCCATACACCACCAAACGGAGATAGAAAGAATGTTGGTATCATTCCACATAAAATAGAGATTGTCATCATAGCACCGGATTGAGTTTTTAATGTAATATGCCATGTAATTGCATATTGAACTAGAGAAGAACCCAGCAATGTAATTGTTTGACTTGCTAAGAACAATTTAATATTTTTTTCCAATTTGTATTCATATAAATTCCTTTTATCCCATTTATTTTTGTTTCTTTTTATATTCTATCATAAGAATGTTTACATTTAAATATATAGAATATGATTTTTCTTATTAGAATTAGCATATAATAAGAAAAAGTAGTTGGAGGTTAACAATGAAAGGTCAACATATATTTGCTGGTAACAATACATCCAATGGTTTCGTTAATTATTTTCATTCTATATTCAATCCATATGAAGCAGATAAAATGTATATTTTAAAAGGAGGATCAGGCGTAGGAAAAAGTTCATTTATAAAAAAGTTTGCCAAAATAATGGAGTCTAAAAATCATGAAGTTGAATATATCCACTGTTCAAGTGATGAGGAAAGTCTTGATGGAATATGGGTTCCTGACTATAGGGTTGCCATTCTTGATGGAACTGCTCCACACATGATAGATCCAGTCATCCCAGGTGCTGTTGATTCAATTATAAACCTTGGTAACTATCTTGATCAGGCTAAATTAAAGAGTAAAAAAAGAGAAATTGTTCAAATAGCAAAAGCAAAATCAAGATGTTATAAAAGTGCCTATCGATATCTGCAAGCTGCAGGTATGATACAATTAGAAAACAATGAGCTAATTAAAAATTGTATCAACTATGCTGATTTCTATTCATTTAAAGAACATTTCATAGAAAATGTTTTTAGTCAAAAGGAGATAGAATCTAGTTCTTTTTCTAGAAAGTTTTTCTCAGAAGCATATACTGCAAGTGGATATGTGGATTATACTTCTACTCTATATCAGAGCAAAAGAATCTGGGCGCTAATTGGCAATAGAGGCAATCTATCATCAGAATTACTTGCATCCATTGTTGCAAAGTCAGAAGAAAAGGGATATCATGTAGATCAAATTTTTAATCCTCTTGTTCCAGATATGCGAAATCATATCTATATCTATAACCTTAATTTACTAATTACTACTGCTACTACTAAAGATTCCTCACTGTTTGAAGAAGAATATGATATCGATCAATATATTAAGCAATCGCCAAAGGGAGATTATCAACTCCAGTATGATGAAAATCAATTAATGCAAAATCAGTTGCTTGAGTATGGAATAAAATATTTAGCAAAGGCTAAGGAGTATCATGGCCAATTGGAAGCCATCTATGTGAATGCTATGAATTTCTCTGGTTCAGATCAATGTTTTGAACTGTTTTTATCTGAATGGAATCAATAAAAGATGTTACCTTAGGTAGGTAGGCTACTAGCTCTACCCTCCTAAGGTAACATCTTGTTTATTATACCAATCTATTGCTTTTAAGAAATGATTATTGGTAAATGAAGGCCACATATCATCAATTACATAAAAATCAGAATATACGGATTGTACTGGAAGAAACCCTGACAACCTTCTAGTATTTCCCCAGCGTATAATAAGATCAATTCTGGATATGTCCTTTGAGTGTAATCTTTCTATAATTGCCTCGTTACTGTTACATTGATTCATCAGGTTTGACAGGTCCCACTCCCATCCATAATTTACAAGGAAATTCACTTTAATTCCACCACCATTTATATCTTTTCGTTTTGTATAGGCTAGTAATTCCTTCGGAAAACATTGTGATTTTGTATTGCCAACAACAAGAAGGGATGCTCCATTAGAAGATATAAGTTCAACAGCCTCCACACACGCCCTCATAAAAGCTTCTTGCTGAACTTTTGGCCTTTTACAATTATCCACTGTAAATCCGTAATAAGTAATCTCCTTTACGCCAAGCTCTTTCGCCTGTTCTAATAGTAAAAGTCCAGGATTTAAACCATATTGATATCCCTCTTCTTTATGTAACCCTTGTTGACTCGCCCATCTACGATTGCCATCTGGAATAATTCCAATATGATTCGGTACTCTCAAGTAAACACATCCTTTCAGTTTACCTTAGAGTATTTCCTGCAAATAGCAATTCTATTCCAAGATAACAGATTAAATAGTAAATTTGTTTAATTCTGTCTCAAGAAGTTCTTTTGCACGTGGATAATCCTTACGCTTTACATAATAATTAAATTGTCTTTCATGAGATAAACTTCTCATAAAAGGATTATAAGTAATCTTTTTCTCATCTTTTCTTTTAACATTAGCTACTTTACAGGTATACTTGATCCCATTTTCCTTAAAAAGACTTGAGATTGTTTCTTGTTCAAATAAAATAAAACCATGGTACACCTTCTTACGATTGAAAATCAACATAAGTTCCTCCCCAGTTACTCATTTGTGCTTTCAGTAAATATTTTATAATAATCAAATGCATACATTATAAAAGAAAATACAAGGAATAACGTTGTAAGCATTAATAGTACTCTAACTACATTTTCATTAAGATTAGGAAATGCAAATAATATTACCATATTAGTATCCAATACAACGGTACATACCTTACCAAACCATTTGGCACCCACAATCTGTCTGTCACTTCTAATGAAAAAGAATCCTGCAATTCCCATAAAGAGTTCTTTCACTACAAAAAGTATAAAAATCGGTAAAATACCATCAATTCGTATAACTAGACATAGCAAAATAGCAGCTTGCATAGCTTTATCAGCAATTGGATCTAATATCTTGCCTATATCTGTAATTTGATTGAATCGTCTTGCAACAAAGCCATCAATAGAATCAGTTAATGCGCATATTATAAAAAGAATTGTCGCTTTATAGTAATCGGCAGTACTTTTTGCCTCTATATAAGTGTTTACAATAATAGGAATTAACAAGATCCGTATATAAGTTAGTATATTGGGAATTGTAATGAGATCTTTTTTGCTAAATTTTATCTTCATGCAGATTCCTTTCCTTGAGCATTTTGGAACTTATTTATCTACTTATTGCATATTTTAACATATGTATAGGTTGGTATGCAAGTAATAATATATATGAGCATCAAAAGAGACAGCTAGAGTAGGTAACCCCCTAAACTGTCTCCGTAATAATTATCCTCATGATATCTTGCCTAAAGTCTGAACTGCACTTTCCTCTAAAAGCAATTTGGAGTGTTCCATGATATGAGACAATGATATACTTGTTAGATTTTCTTTCTTTCCATAATCATTTAGAAAATAGATCCTCTTATGGGTTCCATACTCTTCAAGTTCATTGGAAAACACCAAGTAATATCTATCGTAAATAGAGTTTTTATATAAACTATTCTTGCCATCATAGTTCTTTAGAAAAGAGCTTGCTTCCATTACCATTGGCAAAGTGTCAAAAGAATAAACGATATAAGGGCTATTTTTCTTCTCTTTATTCAAATCTTTCGCTTCAACTGAATTATCTTGCTTTGTTAATGTAACAACGATTGAACCATCAAACGTAACCATGGCTTCCATTAAAATTCCTTCAGCTTGATAATCTTCGCCGTGTTCTTTCTGTACTTCTTTCATCATATCAGCAAACAAATTGTGCATCTTTTCCCTGTTATGAAAAAGTTCAATTAGATTTGTATCTCTTGATACAATATCTTCCTTATTAATAATACATTTTACTTGATTTTCATTTATTTTTATTACCTTCATACTATCACATCCTGTTATTTGATTTGTATTTAGTTGCTATTTAAAATTGTTAATAGAAATCTATATCATACGATTACAGATATAACATGTTATCGTCTGCTTAGATGGGTTAACTGTGGCAATACCATATAACATATCTCTTCGGTTACTAATTCAATTCTTGTACATTGTCCCATACATGCTGCACCACAGATTGCATTGCCAATCATTGCTGCATTCACCTTTAAGACATTCTCATCTATGCTTGTATTGTAATGTTTCTTTAACTGATAGTACATGAATTCTGATAGCGCCTTCTTTATCCTATGTTCTACTAACAACCTAGTTGCTTCATTATACTTAGAACAGTTTGATTCAATCTCTCTTACATATTGGTATAAGGAGATAGTAATCCGACGAATCATCTCTTCGTTGATCATATCCATATTGTTAAGTGTTGGTTCTATCATGCTACGAAGTCTATCATAGATTACTTCCTCAAATAACTCATCCTTATCTGAGAAGTGAGCATAAAAAGTTGCTCTATTCACATCTGCTTCTTTCGTAATATCTGTTACAGATATGGAGTCATAACTTTTTATGGTTAGAAGCTTAATAAATGATGTAGTTAATAGTCTATGTGTTCTTCGTACTCGTGGATCATCCATGTTAATTAGAATATTCATCTATACCTCTCACTTTACCTTTAGAAATAAGAAGCTAACATAAGTATTATATACTAATATTATGTTACTTATATTTATATTATACACAACACCTGTTGTTTTTGCAATAGGTGTATTTATAATTTAAAAATAATATAATAAATGTTTGGTTGACATGTATATTTTTATTGATTACTATAATAATAGAAACATACTAAAGGAGGAATTTCTATGGATTTTCTATCAGATGGAAGCGTTTGGGCTTATTTCTTTATTTTCTTTGGTAAAATATTAGAAGTAACACTAGCCACCCTTAGAATTGTTTTAATTAACCGTGGAGAAAGAATAAAGGGTGCTCTTCTTGCCTTTGTTGAGATTCTAATATGGATAGTTGTTACTGGCACTGTTTTAACAGGATTTCAAGATGATTTAATGCGAGTACTCATCTTTGCTATAGCATTCTCCTTAGGTAATTATCTCGGTTCTTGGATTGAGGAAAAATTAGCTTTCGGACTGAGTTCTATACAAGTTATAGTTCCTGAAGGTCAACTGAGTACAGATCTTGTGGCAGATTTACGATCACATAATTTTGCAGTAACAATTGTTAAAGGTGAAGGAAAGGATGGTAATAGAGAACTGCTATTCCTTCATATTATGAGAAAGAAGATTCCTTTTGCAATAAGTATCATTCATTCTTATGTGGAGAAAGCTGTTATTATTGTAAATGATGTAAAGGTAGCTAGAGGTGGCTATATTAAGAAATAGATACTTCAAAAAAGTTAGGATATGCATATCTATCAGCATATCCTAACTTTTTTATATACTAGTCTATTCTTACAATCTAGATTTAAAATCTTCGTAACCAAAAGATTTCAGTATTTTTATCCCTTCTACTTCAGTAGAATATCCAATTGAAGGTAGATTAATACCATTAAAGGTGTTATTTTTTACCATAGTGTAAATAGCCATATCAGTGAATACAAGCTGATCTCCCACTGATAACTGTTTTTTAAAAGAATAATCACCTATAATATCTCCTGCCAAACATGTAGGACCACCAAATCTATAGGTGAATTCATATTCTCCTGCTGCACCTGCACCAATGATATTAGGATGATAGGGCATCTCAATAACATCTGGCATATGACATGCAGCTGATGTATCTAATATTCCAAGTTTCATCCCATTATCAATAATACTAAGTACTTTTGATACAAGATACCCAGCATTTAAAGCTACAGCTTCCCCTGGCTCTAGATATACTTCAATATCATATTTACATTTTATATGATTGATACATTTAATTAGTGTATCTATATCATAATCATCCCGCGTAATATGGTGGCCACCACCAAAGTTGATCCATTTCATATTTATTAGATAGGGACCAAACTTCTCTTCTACCACTTTCAATGTGCGTTCTAAGGTATCTGAATTCTGTTCGCACATAGTATGAAAATGCAATCCATCAATCCCATCTAATTCTTCTGCTTTAAGATTTGCTAATGTTACACCTAATCGGGAATAAGTGGAGCAAGGATTATAGAGATCAGTTCCAATCTCAGAGTATTCAGGATTAATTCTTAGACCACATTCAATTGTTTTATTATAATCCTTTACCTTAGTTTTATACCTATTCCATTGGTCTAAAGAATTAAATACGATGCAATCACTATATTTCATAATATTATCAAATTCAGATTCAATATAGGCTGGTGAAAAAGTATGTACTTCTTTGCCCATTTCTTCAAAGCCTAATCTAGCTTCATGTAGGGAGCTAGAGGCTACACCATCTAGATATTCTCCAATGAGTGGATATAGTGGGTACATAGAGAACGCCTTTTGAGCTAATAAGATTCGGCATCCTGTTTGATCTTTCACATTCTTTAATATCTCTAGATTCTGTTTCAACAACTTTTCCTCTATCACATAACAGGGAGTTGGTATATTACGATACTTCATATATTAATCCTCTAAAAGTGTTGGAGAGAAGCTTTCTTTCCAAGGTAATCCCCAGGTATTTAGTGCTTCCATATAGGGATCTGGGTCAAATTCTTCTACATTAAATACTCCAGGCTTCTTCCATTTTCCAGTCATCATCATCATTGCACCAATCATAGCAGGAACACCAGTTGTATAAGATATCGCTTGAGATCCAACCTCTTTATAGCTTTCCTCATGATCACATACATTATATACATAATAGCTAAGAGGTTTTCCGTCCTTTACACCTTGCATGATACATCCAATATTAGTTTTGCCTTTTGTTCTTGGACCCAGGGAAGCTGGATCTGGTAAAACTGCTTTTAAGAACTGTAAAGGTACAATTTGCTTTCCATCATATTCAATTGGTTCAATTGAGGTCATTCCCACATTCTCTAATACCTTTAAATGTGTAAGATACTTCTCTGAGAATGTCATCCAGAAACGAATTCGTTTGATTCCTTTGATGTTTAAAGCCAAGGATTCTAGTTCTTCATGATGTAATAGATATATATCTTTAGGCCCAATCTCTGGAAAGTCATATACTTGTTTTAATTCTAAAGGCTCTGTTTCAACCCATTTCCCATCTTGAATATAACTACCTTTTGCAGTAATTTCTCTAATATTAATCTCTGGATTAAAGTTTGTTGCAAAAGGATAACCATGATCTCCAGCATTGGCATCTAGAATATCTATGGTATGAATCTCGTCAAAATAATGTTTCATAGCATAGGCACAAAACACACCAGTAACCCCTGGATCAAAACCGCTTCC
>CAZAKD010000009.1:0-17633 GCA_964485435.1 uncultured Lachnospiraceae bacterium | reverse complement strand
CATAGCAAGATACATACCTACCTCAGTACATTCCCCTGTAAAGTTATCTCTTAGATCTGCAATAATATCTTCGCTAACACCTTGTGCTACACCTACAACATGTTCATCGGCCCAAACTACTTCTCCTGATTGTTCTGTAAACTTAGCGCTTGGAGCTTTACAGATTGGACAGACTTCTGGAGCAGAATCTCCCTCATGAACATAACCACACACTTGACATACATATTTAGACATACTTAATTTCTCCTTTTAATTTATATTTTATATTAATAATAGTAATCATTACTGATATAGATATCATAACTCTATTAAAAAGAAATGTCAATAGAATTATGAAAGATTATTTACTTTTTGTTTTTACATTCTTCACAGAGACCATAAAAATAAGTAACATAGCCTTCCACATCTCCGTTAAAATCCCTAGCTGCAATCTTTTGAATATGATCAATTGGCTCCATCTCAATATCAGATAGTTGATGGCACTTTTTACACATAAAATGGTTATGTGGAGCCATATCACTGTCAAAATGATCGCAACCATCTCCGCATTCCACTTTTCTTATCTCGCCTAACTCTACTAATAAATTTAGGTTACGATATACAGTCCCTAAACTAATATTAGGGTATAACTCCCGGATACGCATATAAACTGTATCAGCAGTAGGATGTTCTTTCGTATGACATAGATACTCCTTAATGGATTCACGTTGTCTACTATATTTAATATTTGTACTCATAAAAAGGCCTCCTTTAATAATAGTAACCATTACTAGAACTAATTATAGGTTATTTCAGCAAAAATGTCAACTAATAGCGAATATCTATGTATAAAATCACATATATTGTTAAACTTTTATCTATATTTATTTACAAACAATATAATTATTTGGTATAATTGTACTACATAGTGCCTATAGGAATGGTCCTAAAGACTATGATTTTAATGCGTAATTAATCAAATAGGAGGTGTAAACATTGACAGAGTTATCACAAGAGAAATTCAATGAACTTGGCAATTATATTGATTCACTATCATCAATTAAAGGTGAATTGATTCGCGTACTTCATAAAGCACAGGGGATATTTGGATATCTTCCAAAAGAAGTGCAATATTACATAGCTCAAAAACTTGGTATTCCAACTTCTAAAGTATATGGTGTAGTAACGTTTTATTCATATTTTAGCATGAATCCAAAAGGAGAGCACACAGTATCGGTATGTATGGGAACTGCTTGTTATGTAAGGGGTGCAGAACCAGTGCTAGATGAATTTAAGAAAGAGTTAGGAATTAACTGTAATGAAACTACAGCAGATGGCAAGTTCTCATTAAATGCATTGCGATGCGTGGGTGCATGCGGATTAGCGCCAGTTGTTTTAGTAGGAGACAAAGTGTACGGTCGCGTAACTAAAGAAATGGTTAAAGATATTATTGCTGATTATAAGTAATACCGGAGGGTGAAAGATGGTAAAAATCAATTCAATAGAAGAACTTATTTCTATTAAAAAGCAAGCCGAAGAAGTTGCAGAACATAAAAAGATGCACCTTCTCGTATGTGGTGGTACAGGCTGTAAATCAGCAGACGCAGATTTAATCATGGATAATTTAAAAGATTCGATTGAAGAAGCAGGACTGTCTGATGATATTAAAGTATTACAAACAGGATGTTTTGGATTTTGTGAGAAGGGACCAATTGTAAAGATCCTTCCAGATAATACATTCTATACAGAAGTAAAACCAGAAAACGCAAAAGAAATCGTAGAGGAACATATAATTAAGAACCATAAGGTAGAAAAGTTATTATATAGGGATCAGACAACAAATGAGATGATACCTGACTCCAAACATATGGATTTTTATAAAAAGCAGAAACGTATTGCTCTAAGAAATTGTGGATTTATTGATCCATCTGTAATTGAGGAGTACATAAGGGAAGATGGTTATCTTGCCCTATCAAAATGTATTAAAGAGATGACACCAATGGAAGTAATTCAGATCGTAAAGGATTCTGGATTAAGAGGACGTGGAGGTGCAGGTTTCCCAACTGGACTTAAGTGGGAGATTGCAACAAAATATGAAGCAGAACAGAAATATGTAGTATGTAATGCCGATGAGGGAGACCCAGGAGCATTTATGGATCGTTCTATATTAGAGGGAGATCCACATACAATTATTGAAGCAATGGCTATATGTGGATATTCTATTAATGCTTCTAAAGGTAGAGTATATATTCGTGCAGAATATCCTCTTGCGATTAAAAGACTTGAGAAAGCAATTGAATCAGCTAGAGAACATGGCTTATTAGGAGATAATATACTGGGAACAGATTTTAGCTTTGATATCGAGATAACTCTAGGTGCAGGAGCATTTGTATGTGGTGAAGAAACGGCTTTACTTCGTTCGATGGAAGGTAATCGTGGAGAACCTACTACAAAACCACCATTCCCAGCTGAATGTGGATTCTTTGACTATCCAACCAATGTTAACAATGTTGAAACCTATGCCAATGTACCAGTTATCATACTAAAAGGTGCAGATTGGTATAAATCAATGGGTACAGAAAAGTCTGCAGGTACAAAAGTATTCGCACTTGCAGGAAAGATAAACAATGTTGGTCTAATTGAAGTTCCAATGGGAACAACTTTACGTGAAGTTATCTATGATATAGGTGGCGGAATTAAAGATGGCAAGAAATTCAAAGCAGTTCAAACAGGTGGTCCATCTGGTGGATGTTTAACAGAGAAAGACTTAGATACGCCTATTGATTTTGACAATCTTGTTGCAAAAGGATCTATGATGGGTTCTGGTGGTATGATTGTTATGGATGAAGACAGTTGTATGCCTGCAGTATCAAAGTTCTATTTAGAATTTACTCAGGAAGAGTCTTGTGGAAAATGTACTCCATGTCGTGTTGGAACAACAAGATTATTAGAATTATTAGAACTTATTTGTGCTGGTAATGGAACCATGGAACATCTTGATGAACTAAAAAGGTTAAGTAATGTCATTAAAGATACTGCTCTTTGTGGATTGGGACAGACAGCACCAAACCCTGTACTTTCAACCTTAGATGCATTTTATGACGAATATGTAGCTCATGTAAAGGATAAAAAATGTCCTGCTGGAGCATGTCAAAAACTTCTATCTTATACGATTGATCCAGATACATGTAAAGGCTGTACTCTATGTGCTAGAGTCTGTCCAACTGGAGCAATTGAAGGAAAAGTAAAAGAAGTTCATGTAATCGACCAAGTAAAATGTATCAAATGTGGAGCGTGCTTTGAAAAATGCAAGTTCTTAGCAATAGCAAAAGGTTAATAAATGAAAGGAAGTGAGCCAAATATGTCTAATGTTAATTTAACGATAGATGGAATTACAGTTACTGTGCCAGAGAACAGCACCATATTGGAAGCAGCTAAGGTAGCAGGAATTGATGTTCCAACATTATGTTATATGAATCTTGAGAATACAGAATATACATGCAAGCCAGCATCCTGTAGAGTATGTGTTGTAGAAGTAGAAGGCAGAAGAAACCTTTCACCTTCTTGTGCGACTCCTGTAACAGAAGGAATGGTAGTTAAGACAAATACACTACGTGTATTAGATGCAAGAAAAACAGTAGTCGAGCTTATTATATCAGACCATCCAAATGAATGTCTTACATGTACAAAGTCTGGAACTTGTGAACTACAAGATCTAGCACAAAAAGTAGGAGTGAGCACTCTTAATATTACGGGAACAAAGCAATCTACAGTTCCTAAAGTAGTTGGCAAATCTATTGTAAGAGACATGTCAAAGTGTATTTTGTGTAGACGATGTGAAGAGATGTGTACAAGTATTCAGTCTGTATCTGCACTATCTGGTGTTAATCGTGGCTTTGATGCATATGTAGGAACTCCATTTGAAGACCATCTAAAAGATACAGTGTGTGTATCTTGTGGCCAATGTGTTGCGGTCTGTCCAGTTGGAGCTCTTATGGAGAACGATGAAACAAATAAAGTAATTCAAGCACTTAATGATAAAGACAAAGTAGTTGTATTCCAGACAGCACCAGCTACTAGAGTTGCTATTGGTGAAGAATTTGGAATGGAACCAGGTACAATTGCAACAGGTAAGATGGTAGCATCGTTAAAAGCGTTGGGAGCAGATTTTGTATTTGATACAGATTTCTCAGCAGATTTAACCATTATGGAAGAAGGTTATGAGATAATTGGAAGGTTAAAAGAATTCCTTGCAGGGGAAAAAGCAAACCTACCTATCCTTACATCTTGCTGTCCTGGTTGGGTTAATTTCTACGAATCTCAATATCCAGATCTTTTAGACTTGCCTTCTACAGCGAAGTCTCCACAAGGTATGTTCGGGGCAGTAGCAAAGAACTACTTTGCTGAGAAACTTGGAATTCCAAGAGAGAAAATGGTTGTAGTGTCTATTATGCCATGTATTGCAAAAAAGGTAGAAGCTAATAGGGATGTTTTACAAGTAAACAATAACCCAGATGTTGATATTGTACTTACAACAAGAGAAACAGCTAAGTTAATTAAGATGGCGAATATAGATTTTGCAAATCTTGTAGATGCAGATTATGATGATCCACTTGGAGAATCAACAGGAGCTGGTGTAATCTTTGGTGTTACTGGTGGCGTTTTAGAAGCGGCTCTTCGTACGGTGTATGAAGTTTTGGAAGAAAAGACATTAGAAAAAGTTGAATTCGAATCAGTAAGAGGTTTCAATGGTTTAAAGACAGCTACCGTTCATATTGCAGGCAACGATATTAATGTAGCAATTGCACACGGTTTAACGAATGCACGTAAAGTAATGGATGAAATTAAAGATGGTAATCCACGTAATCTTCACGTTGTAGAAGTTATGGCATGTCCTGGCGGATGTATCGGTGGTGGTGGCCAACCTTATCATCATGGAGATGGTTCTATTCTTGCAAAACGTACAGCTGCTGTTTATCAAGAGGATAAGAATAAACCAATAAGAAAGTCACATGAGAATCCATCTATTGTTGCACTGTATAAGAATTATTATGGTGAACCAAATAGTCATAAGGCTCATGAACAATTACATACTCATTTTACTGCAACAAAGATGTACTAATATAAAAAACAAACCGGTTGAACATTCAATCGGTTTGTTTTGCTTTAAAGTTCAACCTTAATCAGCTAATATATATCTGGTTTCCGAAGAATGTATGGATAAAACAGAAAAAATATAGTACAATGAAGAATAGTAAAGAAATTGCCATAGAGATATTAGATAAGGATGTGTAATTATGGAGTATACTGCTCTTTATAGGAAGTTTCGTCCTAGTGAATTCAATGATGTAAAGGGTCAAGATCATATAGTAACAACATTAAAGAATCAGATTATATCTGGTAGAATTGGTCATGCCTACCTCTTCTGTGGAACAAGGGGAACGGGAAAAACAACAGTTGCTAAGATATTAGCAAAGGTGGTTAATTGTGAAGCACCCATTGAAGGCAGCCCTTGTAATGAATGTAGTATGTGTAATAGCATTAACAATCAGACCTCTATGAATGTAATTGAGATAGATGCTGCTTCTAATAATGGTGTTGATAATATTAGAGAGATTATTGATGAGGTGCAATATTCACCTACACAAGGAAGATATAAAGTATATATTATAGACGAGGTTCATATGTTATCAGCAGGTGCGTTTAATGCACTATTAAAGACTTTAGAAGAACCTCCCTCATATGTAATCTTTATACTAGCTACAACAGAAGCACACAAGATACCAATCACGATACTCTCCAGGTGTCAGAGGTATGATTTCAGAAGAATAACCATTGACACTATAGCAGAGCGTTTATCTACACTTATGTTAGAAGAGGGTGTTGAAGTAGAGGATAAAGCCATTCGCTATGTGGCAAAAGTTGCAGATGGTTCCATGCGTGATGGGTTAAGTCTTTTAGATCAATGTATTGCATTCTATTATGGGAAAAAGCTGACTTATGATAATGTGTTAGAAGTATTGGGTGCTGTAGATATAGAGGTATTCGGAAGGATGTTAAAAAATATCCTGGCAGATAATATTGTTGGATGCATTGAATTATTAGAAGAGATGATGATAAATGGAAGAGAGATTGGACAATTTGTCATTGATTTCACATGGTATCTGAGGAATCTACTTCTCGTTAAGACTACAGATCAAGCACTTGACATTGTTGATGTATCATCTGATAATATAGAGGTGATTAGACAGGAAGCAACTCTATTAGATGCAGATACTCTCATGAGATATATAAGAATATTGTCTGAATTATCAAATCAGGTAAAGTATGCTTCTAATAAAAGAGTGTTAGTAGAGATTGGTCTAATAAAATTGTGTAGGCCAGCAATGGAGAAAAACTATGATTCTGTTCTGAATAGACTAAGTGTAATTGAAGCTAAGTTAGAGAATGGAATTCAAGTAAATACTACCCAACATAGATTAGAAGAAACTTTAAAAGAAGAAAAAGAAGTTGTGCCAGTTGTATTGCCAAAGGCAGTTCCTGAAGATCTAAAGGCTATTGCAGAGAACTGGAAGAGTATTATGATGAAGGTATCTCCTCCAATAAGGGCGCTTTTACAACATGCAGTACCAAGTATAGGCGGTGATAGTACACTGTTGTTGGTATTTAATGAAGCTGTTGATAAAGCATTCATAGATGGCGAGAGTCATATGCAGGAGATTAAAGATACAATTCAAAATATTACTAAAAAAGAGATACAAATACAAACAAAGCTCGTTAATCAAGGGAAGGAATCTATGAATAATTTTCCTGACTTGACTAAAATTATAAATATGAACATAAATTATTCTTAATAAAGGAGGAAAATATATTATGGCAAAGCGTGGTGGATTTCCAGGAGGGTCAATGCCTGGAAATATGAATAATCTAATGAAACAAGCACAAAAAATGCAAAAGCAAATGGAAGAGAAAACAAAAGAAATAGAGGAGAAAGAATGGGAAGCAACTGCAGGTGGTGGTGCTGTAACCGTGAAAGTCTCAGGTAAAAAAGAGCTTGTATCTGTTAAACTATCTAAAGAAGTTGTTGATCCAGATGATATAGAGATGCTAGAAGACCTTATTATGGCAGCAACAAATGAAGCCTTAAGAAAGATGGAGGAAGAATCCTCATCAGTAATGAATTCAATTACAGGGGGTCTTGGTGGCTTAGGAGGAGGATTTCCCTTCTAATGGATTATTATAGTAGTCAGATAAGCAAGTTAATTGAAGAACTATCGAGATTGCCAGGCATTGGTACAAAGTCAGCACAAAGGCTGGCTTTCCATATTATTAATATGCCAGAGGAGCAAGTGAAGAACTTATCATCTTCTATTATTTCAGCGAAAAAGAACGTAAGATACTGTATAGAGTGTTTTACTCTTACTGATAAAGAGCAATGTCCTATATGTAGTAGTCAACAGAGAAATAAAAAAGAGATTATGGTTGTTGAGAATCCACGAGATCTTGCTGCTTATGAGAAAACAGGGAAATACGAGGGAGTATATCATGTGCTTCACGGAGCAATCTCTCCTATGCTTGGAATAGGGCCTGCTGATATTAAGTTAAGAGAACTTATGATTAGGTTAGAAGGGGAAGTGGATGAAGTTATTATTGCAACCAATTCAAGTTTGGAAGGTGAAACTACTGCCATGTATATTAGTAAACTGATAAAACCAACGGGGATAAAAGTAAGTCGTATTGCAAGTGGGGTTCCAGTTGGTGGAGATCTAGAATATATTGACGAAGTTACCTTACTAAGAGCCCTTGAAGGCAGAGTAGAATTGTAGGTGAAGATAGAATGTTGAATCCAATGAAACTGTTAAAATTAAAAAGTTCATGGGATACTTTTGTGAATAATCATCCTAAGTTCCCTAATTTTCTAAATGCAGTGAATAAGAATGCTATGGAAGAAGGAACCATTATTGAGATTAAAGTTACTACTCTAGAAGGGAAAACGATTAGTTCAAATGTTAAATTGAATCAAACAGATATGAACTTGTTTCATGAATTATCAGACCTTTTTAGTAAGTAGTAGAGTGAACTATAGTTTTAAACGTAAAGGCAATTTAACCAAATTAAGAGGTAAAGTGAGATTCTTCATAAAACCTATGAATAGATATCAAAAAAGACTGAACGAATATATAATCAGTCTTTTTTGTATAGTAAGGATAAACTAGAAATAGAAAATCAAATTAAACTTTAAACCTTTTAATAAGTGAACTTATTCGTTCAGCCAATTCAGCCTGTCTTTGAGTTGCGTTTGCAACATCATTTACTGCCACAGTTGCTTGCGTAATGTTCTCAAGAATCTCCTCAGTATTCACAGCAGATTGCTGTGCTGTTACAGAAACATTCTGAATAGAATTATTTACATGAGCAACAGATTCGGACATCTGAGTAGATGAGAGCATGAATTCATTTGCCATAGATCTGAAGAAGTTAGCATCTTCTTCATAGAATTCACCAGTTTGAACCAACTGGGAATAATCTGGTTTAACCCTATCATTTAAAAAGGATAATACTTCTTTACTACTAGTAATAATTATGCTAAATGCTTCTTGTACTTGTTCGGTAACACTTCTAATATTAGTAACTGATTGTGAAGATTGCTCAGAGAGGTTACGAATCTCATCTGCAACTACAGCAAATCCTCGTCCAGCATCTCCAGCCCTTGCTGCTTCTATTGATGCATTTAGGGAGAGAAGATTAGTTTGGCTTGCAATGTCTCCGATAGCATTGGCCATAATCGTAATATTATCCACAACCTTGCCAGCATCAATGGCATCCTCTAATCTCTTTAGATTGGATTGATACATCTCATCAGCTTTTTTTGAAGAGGTTAACCCCTTTTCTTTGATTTCGTAGGCACGACTTTGAATTTTAGCAGCAGAATCTTCTTGCTCCAATGCCTTATTGGTTAAAACCTGAGTAGAATTATCTATCTCTTCAGTAGCATAGCTTGCCTCCTCAGAAGATTGGCTAAGGTTTTTTGCGCCTGAAGTAATATCTTCAGTAGTTTCTTTGATGGTCTCCATAGTAGCAAGTAATTCTTCTGATGTTGCTGAAAGCTCTTCACTTGAAGCACTCATATCCTGTATCTCGTCCATTACCCCCATTAATAATATTTTAATATTATCAACGGCATCATTTAAAGAATGAATCATTTGACTAAGTTCATCTTTATTCTTTGGAACTAAAGATTGTGTCAAGTCTCCCTGTCCTAGTCTTTTTGTAAATTCTATTACTTCTTTTAATCTTTTAGATAGCCATCTTGAGATAACTAATCCAAATAAAATTGCTGCAATAATAGAAACAAGAACTGTAATGCTCATAATTGAGATAGAAGTAGCGAAAAGCTCTGAATTCTCCTTAGCTGATTGTGACGCACCATTTTCAGTTAGAATAATTAATTGGCTTAATGTAGTGTTCATAGCCTGTCTTTGATTCTGTACTTGCTGAAATAATCGATTAAAATTATCTGTATTATTGGATATAGATGCTTCTACAATCTGATTTACAAGTTCAGTATAAGTAATATTCTGATTTAGAAACATAGAGAATAATTTTTGCTTCTCTGAATCCAAAGAGAATGAGCTGAATTTCTCAAATTTACTTTCAATCATAGATTGAGTCTGAGCGATTGAATATTTTACTGTAGCTGTATCATCTGAGTCTAATCTTAGTATATCACCATGTATGGTGACAAGATTGGTTTGTAGGTCTCGCAATAGACTAATAGACACTAAGTCATGCTCGTACATGTTCTGGCTATTGCTGTTAATCTTCTTTATACTTATAGATGATACTATTCCGATGACTACTACCAGTAGTGCAATGAATATGTAAGAAACAAATAACTTATGTGAAATCTTAAGATTTTGGAAAATACCAATTTTTGCAAACTTTTCTTAACACCTTTCTTAGACGGTGGTAATTTGAGTTTTCTTTGTTTGAATAGTGTTTTGCTTTTCATAAATAAATGTTCCTCTCTTCTAAAAAATATACACCCGAGTGTACAATATTAATAAAAATAATGGATTCTAACCCATTAAATTATAATTGCTTACCTATATTATGGTATAATTAAGGCGATTGGTCAACCTATATTTTGGTATTATTTAAGTTAAATGTAAAAATGGACTGTTACATATCACTTGACCTCACTTTAGAAAGCGAGTAAAATCTGAATTAGAGTGATCTAATTGAATTATGGAACATATGGAGGTAAAGTATTGGACACAATTGAAATGAAGTATTTACGTAGTATGGCCATGCAATATTCTAGCATTGGAGAAGCGTGTACTGAGATTATTAACTTACAATCCATCTTGAACTTGCCAAAGGGAACAGAACATTTCGTCTCAGATATTCATGGAGAATATGAGCAATTCAGTCATATCATTAGAAATGGATCCGGGGCAGTTAAGGGAAAGATTGATTCTGCATATGGAAACAAGTTGAGCAATTCAGATAAAAAAGCGTTAGCTTCCCTAATTTACTATCCAGAAGAGAAGTTGAAGTTAATTCAAAAAGAAGAAGATAATATAGAAGATTGGTATAAGGTAACTTTTAGTCGACTTGTTCAGATAAGCAGAATGGTTTCTTCTAAGTATACACGTTCTAAGGTTAGGAAATCATTGCCAAAAGACTTTGCCTATGTGATTGAAGAGCTATTAAATGAGAAATCTGACATACAGAATAAAGAAGCTTACTATAATGAAATCATTGTAACAATCATTCGAATCGGTAAGGCAAATGACTTTATTATTGCACTTTGTTATCTGATACAACGACTTGTTATTGATCATCTTCATGTGATTGGCGACATCTATGATAGAGGTCCTGGGGCTCACATTATTATGGATACATTAATGAATTATCATTCTGTAGATATTCAGTGGGGGAATCACGATATTCTATGGATGGGTGCTGCCTCAGGGCATCTAGCATGTATTGCCAATGTAGTTCGAATCTCTGCAAAATATGGAAATCTTGATACATTAGAAGATGGATATGGAATTAACCTGATTCCACTGGCTACTTTTGCTACAGAGACTTATGGAGAAGATCCTTGCCAAGCTTTTGAAACAGAGAAAAGGGATGGAATCTTTAGCCAAAGTGAATTAGATTTAGATCGAAGAATGCATAAAGCAATCACTATAATACAATTTAAATTAGAAGGTCAGTTAATTCAAAGGCGCCCAGATTTTAATATGGAGGATAGGCTTCTTCTAGATAAAATTGATATAGAGCGAAAGATATTAACCATTCAGGGAAAAGAGTACTATATTAATGATGATAATTTCCCAACTATTGATTGGGAAAACCCATATGAATTATCTCCAGAAGAAGAGCAATTGATGCAAAGGCTAAGACAAGTATTCCTAAACTGTGAGAAACTACAAGCTCATGTTGAGCTCTTATTCAACAAGGGAAGTCTCTATCTAGTATATAATTCTAACTTACTTTATCATGGATGTGTACCTTTGAACAAAGACGGAAGTTTTAGACAAGTAAAGATAGGGGAACGTTGCTACAGTGGAAAAAGCTTATATCAAGTGTTAGAATATTATATTCGTAAAGGTTATTATTCTTATGATAATAAACAGATAAAAAGTTTTGGTCAAGACATTATGTGGTATGTATGGTCCAACGAGAATTCACCAGTCTATGGAAAAGAAAAGATGGCTACATTTGAAAGATACTTTCTATCAGACAAAGAACTTCAGAGTGAAAGAAAAGATTACTATTATAAATTGTTAGATAATGAAGACGTTGTAAATAGAATTCTATTAGAATTCGGTATGGATACAGAAGAATCACATATTATTAATGGGCATATGCCAGTTGAACTTAAGAAAGGGGAAAGCCCTATTCGATGTAATGGAAAAGTATTGATCATTGATGGTGGGTTCTCAAAGGCTTATCAATGTAAAACTGGAATTGCAGGCTATACATTGATCTATAATTCTTACGGACTGAGATTGGTATCTCATGAGGCATTTACCTCTAGAGAAGAAGTTATTGCTAAAGAAAGCGATATTCACTCAGATACTTTAATTGTGGAACGAGTTAATAACAGAAAATTTGTTAAAGATACAGACATTGGAAAAGATATAAAAGACAAGATTGAAGGGTTAGAAGAGCTACTTGGAGCATATCGAAACGGACTAATAAAGGAAAATAAAAAGGTATAAAAAACAAAAAGAAAATGCCGTTCTAAAAGCAGGGTAACAATTAGAACAGCATCTTCAAAGGTTAATGAGAGGGGAGTATTTCAAATGTATGAAAATCTCTTACAAACATATTATACCCATAAGTTGTGACAAGAATATGTACAGAATCTAAAAAGAATATTAAAGTACAAGAGTTTTTTATAAAAACTATATAAAGAATTTGGTATTAATTAAAATACGGAGGTAATTAGTATGGAGGGTGCTAATCTATTATCAGCTGGAACAGAGACGCTCAATGTGATCAAGGAACATATCCTGGAGTTGGAAGGATATAAAGAGAAAAATCTCGGTTTACAAAAAGAAGAAAAAAGATATGAAGCTGAATTAAATGAGAAAAGGAAAGTTTTACAAGATGAATTAAATGCGACGATCAAAAAGAGAAAAGAAGAGGTAATGGATACCTTTAACCAAGAGCTAGATAAAGCAAAAGTTAAAAAGAAGAAAGTAAGAGATAAGAAAGACAAACTAAAGGGAACAGAAGTTTCAAAAAGGATTGAAAGTGAGACGGCTTCGTTCTACGAGGAAAATAAGCAATTAAAAGAAGAAAGTAAAAAAATATTTAAGCAAAATCAAGTTCCGGGAAGATATAACAATAAATTATACTACGCTTTATTTCTTCCTAGTAGTATTAGTGATATTATAATTATTGCTTTGTTCGCATTGTTTTTCTTCTTGTTGATTCCGTGTGGGATATATTTTGTCCTTATGCAGGAGAGTAAAACCATATACTTGGTAGCTATCTATTTTGTTACAATTATCATAGTATTTGGCTCGTATATCGTAATAAATAATAAATCAAAAGGAAAACACAGAGATGCAATTCTCCAAGTAAAACAAATAAGAAATAAACAAAAGAAAAATAAAAAGACAATTAAAAAAATTAAGAAGGCAATATTAAACGACAAAGACGAAAGTAATTATGGACTTGATAAATTCGATGATGAGATAAAAGCGATTGAGGGAAATATTGCTGATATAGAAAAAAGAAAGAAAGAAGCGATACTTAATTTTGAAGAAGTTACAAGTATAGTAATTACTACTGAGATAAGATCCAAATATGAAGATGAGTTAACACAACTCAGTTCCAACTATGACAATATTCATGAAGAGATCAATCAGATTGACAATAAGATTAAAGAAATGTCATTAGAGATGGCTAATAGCTATGAAGCTTTCTTGGGAAAAGAATATATGTCAGTGGAAAGAATAGATCAGTTGATTCATATCATGGAAACACAAAATATTGGCACTATATCTGAAGCAATGAAGATGTGATTTTAAGGCAGGGGATTTTTATTACCCCTGCCTTTATTAATGTGCCCGTCCCCAATCAAGTAGTGTAAATTTTATACCTAGGCTGATACAGTCAGCAAGTTTCATAACAACATCAAGCCTTGTAGTCTGTAAAAGCATGTGGTCTAGGAATCCAGAGATATTCACAATCCCCGTGATGTGAATATCCCCAACCGGTGGGAGAATTTTCTCAACACCAGAGCCTGGCTTAAGTGCACCTTCGCCTAACGTGATATATCCTATATGTGATTTGATACCCAAAGATGCATCAATAGCGATGATAAAAGAATTTTTATGCTTTTGCTGAATCATCTCTATCGTCTGCTCTAGATTATTAGCATGAACAGGATGATCTAGGGTTCCATATATAATACAATTCTTATAATTCATCTTAGAAAGTTTATAACCAATAATAGGTCCTAAACTATCCCCCGTAGCTCTATCAGAGCCTATGCAAAGAAACACAAGCTTTGTTGTATCTTTTTTTCTTACGTGTAAAAGTTCTGACAACGTTTTGCTAAAATGAAATGCACTTAGATTCTCTAATGAATTAAAATAGTAAACTTTCTTCCTCGCTTCTAAACAAGTATTCATGATTCACCACCTATATCTATACGTATTAGTAATAAGTATTACCTAAATAGTAGATTTTAGACTAAGTTAAAATAGAATTTTATGTCGCTTATCCAAAGATTATAAGGAAATGTTCTTGAATAGATTGTCCTAATATGACAAAGACTCCAAAAAATAAATGGTATAATATGGGAGATGAAAAATGGATTAGAATTGAAGAAAGGAAAAGTGGCATGATTGAGAAGATATATAGTGACGAAAAAGAAGATAGTAGAGATTGGAGCAAAAACAATATTATGTTTCGGATGCCTAAGAATATTAGACAAATAGGACAACCTGATGATATGAAAAAAATATATATTGAAGATTACGTAATGACCTATGCGAGGCAGTTGGCAATGAAAGATTATAGTAATTATCAAGTTACTGTGCTTTTAGGACAATTCATAAAGATTGATGGAGTTAAGAGCATCTTTATAAGTGGAGCAGTGGAAGTAAAAGATGCTAGGATAGAATCAACCCAAACTTTCAGTAATGAAGTATGGACAGATATCTATGAGGATGTAAAAGAATATTTTAAGAATGTTGAAATTGTTGGTTGGTACATATCAAAAGCAAGGATGCCTCTTGAAATAACAGAGAATATTCTTAAAATGCATATTGATAACTTTGCTGGTCAAGATAAAACTTTGTTAATGTATGATTGTGTAGAGAAAGAAGAATCATTTTATGTATATCATGACAATAATTTATTAAAACAAAAAGGGTATTACATATATTATGAGAAAAATGAAGCAATGCAGGATTATATGGTAGACCATAAGCACAATAGTTCAATTGATGAAGGCTATGAAGATATCGCAATGAGAGAAATACGCCAAGTAC
The DNA here is from genome assembly GCA_964485435.1 of uncultured Lachnospiraceae bacterium. Taxonomy (GTDB): domain Bacteria; phylum Bacillota; class Clostridia; order Lachnospirales; family Lachnospiraceae; genus CAZAKD01. The sequence goes on along the minus strand of CAZAKD010000009.1, from coordinate 2,628 downwards.
TTAATACAAAGAAAGAAAAGTTTGACGAAAGAGAACAAAAAAGTCTTGTGTCCATACTGTATGTAGCCAGTACTCTGTTGGCAATCGTAGTGTTGATCATTGGAGCAACAATGCTCAATAGTTATGAGCAAATGAAGAATATTGAACAAGCATTGGAAGTAATAACAGAGAAAGTGATGCAACAGGATAAAGAACCGGCTCAAGTGAAACAACCTATAACTAATGTAGAAGAACCTAAAATTACAGAGATTGAGACAATGTCAGGAAATATTGAGAAAATAAAAGAAGGATTCGATGAGATCGAAGAAGAAGAAGTGAAACCAAAGAGAGCAGTGCCTGAAGAGAACATAGTGTCACAGGAGAAGGTTGTGTCACAGGAAGATAATGAGAAGATTAAAGCAGAACAAAAGGTGGAAACGAAAGAAGTTGTTGCACCTGCTAAGAAGAAAAAAGAAGTTGCGAAACAGGTAACCAGACCGAAGTATTACACAATAAAAGAAGGAGATTCACTGATAACCATTAGTAAAAAATATTACAATTCTGTGGATTATGTGGATGATATATTAAAAGCAAATAAAATTGAGGATCAAGACATGATTCTAATTGGTCAAAAAATTGTTCTTCCTTAGTTATAATACCAATTGATACTTTTAACTTCTTGTAAAATAAGGTATAATACGAGAAAAGTAACATTAAGGTATTGAAAGACTAGGGGATAGTAATGAAAAAAGAAAAATTAGAGATAGATAGACAAGTGCTTGGTGGAGGAAAGAAGAAAAAGAAAAGACGCCATATATTATTTATGGTGCTTTTTCTTGTATTGCTAATTTTTATAGGAGTAATAACTTACCTTCTTGAATATAAATATTATGATAATTTTAGAATACTTGGAATAAAGGAGAAGTCAGACACCAATACAGTTCAATATATGAAATACGGCAAAAACTTACTTCGTTATAGCAGGGATGGTGCTTCTGTAATAGATAGTAAAGGTAATATGTTATGGAATGGTACCTACGATATGAAAGAACCCAAAGCAGATATATGTGAGGGGTATATCGTTATTGCTGATATTGGTAACAAAACTCTCTATGTATATGATGAATATGGAAAGTATGAAAAGATAGAGACGATTTTACCAATTAACCAGGTAAAGATTGCCAAACAAGGAGTAGTAGTTGCGGTGCTGCAGGATAAGCATGCTAATAAAATATACGTATATAATCCGTATAGTAACTCAAATAAGATATTGATTGACTTTAAGATAAATATTAAAGATGGATACCCAATGGATTTAGACCTTTCAGAAGATGGAACTAAGATTGTGATAAGCTATATATCTGTAAACAATGGAGTGGCAGACAATACAGTTACTTTCTATAATTTTAGTGAAGTTGGAGATAATGTAGTTGATAAAATCGTAGGTGCATTTTTGTACAAGCAAGAAATTGTACCACAAGTTAAATTTCTAAACAATGATATAGCGTGTGCATTTGCAGAGAAGTCATTTACATTATATTCGATTAAAGAAAAACCTAAGGAAATTCATAAGGAAGTATTTCAAGAAGAAATACAGAGCATATTTTCAAATGAAGAATATATAGGTTTTATATTTAAAGATCTGGAAGAAAGAGATCAATACCAAGTAAAGGTATATAATCTAAAAGGTAAGAATGTATTAACAAAGGATATAGACTATGACTTTACTCATGTAGATATCTATGGTGATGACATTATATTTCGTTCTGATTTAGAGAGTAATATTCTAAGAATGAATGGAACTAGGAAGTTTCACAAAGTATATGATAGAAATATACAATACCTACTTCCTATGAATAAATGGAACCAATATTACTTGATAGATGAGACGAATATATATAAAATCAGGTTGGGGAAGGAAGAAAAAGAATGAATTGGTTGTTAGTTGTAGTAATTGGAATTATTATATATTATGGATTTCAAGGAAGAAGGAGGGGGTTCATTCGAACGGTTTTTTCCTTGTCATCATTAGTTATCGCCTTATTTCTCACATATACTGTAAGTCCTTATATAAGTAAGACGCTACAAAATAGTGATAAGCTATATCAATATGTATCAACAACTGTTGATAAGGTGATTAAAGCAGAAAAGGAAGATACAATCTCAGATCAAGTTGAATATATTGATGGACTAAATCTTCCTAAATCACTTAAGAAGGCCTTAATTGAAAATAATAATAAAGAAGTGTATACAGCATTCGCTGTAAAGAGCTTTCAAGACTATGTGAATCACTATGTTGCATACTTGGTTATAAATGCCTTATCTTTTATTGTGACTCTGATCATGATAAGAATTGTACTTTTAATAATAGCAAATGCTTTAGATATTATTAGTAAATTACCTCTAATAAATGGATTAAATAAAAGTGCAGGATTACTAATAGGTATATTACATGGGCTAATTGTTATCTGGGTACTTTGCATCTTACTAACAGCATTTAGTGGTAGTAAATGGGGTGTGGAATTATATAATCAAATTAATGAGAGTCAAGTCCTTACTGTAATCTATGATAACAATCTGTTATTAAATGGCATTACTAGCATTGTAAGAGTGTTATTTTAGAAATAAATAATACTTTTAGAAAAACTC
>CAZAKD010000008.1:0-17893 GCA_964485435.1 uncultured Lachnospiraceae bacterium | reverse complement strand
ACAAATCTAAGAGCACTTGGTACCTTAAACCATGCCTTACCTGTAACCATACCAGCTGCCATGTCTGTGCTACCAACACCTGTTGAAAAGGCACCTAAAGCACCATAAGTACAGGTATGTGAATCTGCTCCGATTACCACATCACCCGCAACTACAAGTCCTTTCTCAGGAAGTAATGCATGTTCAATTCCCATCTCGCCAATCTCAAAATAATTAGTAATCTCATGTTCGTTTGCAAAATTACGAACACATTTACAATTTTCTGCGGATTTAATATCTTTATTAGGAGTAAAATGATCTGGCACTAGAGCAATCTTATCCTTATGAAATACACCGTTATGTTCCATCTTCTCCATCTCTTTAATGGCTACTGGGGCTGTAACATCATTACCCAGAACTAGATCCAAATCTGCCTCGATGAGCTGTCCCGCCTTCACTTCGGAAAGACCTGCATGTGCAGCTAATATTTTCTGTGTCATTGTCATTCCCATGAATTAATCCTCCTATACTACACTATTTTCATATTGCCATTATACCATAGCCTTTGTTATAATAGAAATACATATAACGAATGTTTATCATGAATATTAGTTATGAGGTTACTATTCAAAGCGAACTGACTTAGTGACGGAATGATGACACAATACAATGCTTCTGAACAGGAGGCGCTTTCGCTTAGTTGCACTTCGTAACGGTACATAAGGCTCTAAAGGAACAGAGCCTAAGTGCCGACGAGTGCAAAAACTCCTTTTTCAGTAGCATTGTATCGTGTCATCGTTCCTGGTTACTGAGTGGTGTGTGAATAGTAACGTGGTGAAAGGAGTAAACTATGGAACAGAATTTGTCTCTTTATCATATTTTTAATACAGTTGCTGAGACGGGGAATATTTCGAAGGCGGCTAAGGTATTATATATAAGTCAACCAGCCATTAGTAAGTCAATTAGTAAGTTAGAGCAGAACTTGGAGTTGACTTTGTTTGTTAGAAATTCTAGAGGAGTGAAGCTAACAGATGAAGGTCGTGTTCTCTATGAATATTCTAAGAAGGCTTTTGAATCTTTGACAAAGGGTGAAGAAGCCATTCGAAGAATTACTGAACTGGACATTGGGCATATACGTATCGGAGTCAGTACTACTCTATGCAAATATATCTTATTACCATATTTGAAGAGTTTTATTGAAGCTTATCCACATATTAAGATTAGTATTAGTTGTCAATCCACATTTCATACTTTAAAGCTTTTGGATGAGGATAAAATTGATTTTGGTCTAATTGGAAAGCCAGATAATCTAAAGGATATTGATTTCTTTTCTGTAGGTGAGATTGAGGATGTTTTTGTTGCTACCAACAGTTATCTGGAGAATCTTAAGTTAAGAGAAGGAACTGAATTAGAAGATATATTTAAAGTGGCCAATCTCATGTTATTAGATGAAGAGAATATCACTCGAAGATATATTAATCAGTATCTATTTGATAATGGTATTGAGATAGACAATGTGTTAGAGATTAGTAATATGGATCTTCTCATTGAATTTGCCCGCATTGGACTGGGAGTAGCTTGTGTGATTAAGGAATTTATACAAGAGGATCTAGATAATCACACTTTAATTGAGTTACCATTGAATCCGCCAATTGATAAAAGGGAAGTTGGTTTTGCTTTTTCTAAGAAGGCCGTTATATCAACTTCTATGGATAAATTTATTCAATTTTATAAATTCTCTTAAAGAGGTGGTTGTATTTCCTATATTCTATAACATTAATTCTTCTACCCCCACACTCCTCAGGAATCTAACACATTGATTTCAACAAATAATTTATGAAAAAATGGAGTTTTTGCTTGCGTCGGCACTTAGGCCCTGTCCTTTAGGGCCTTATGTACCGCTACGCAAAGCAACTAAGCGAAAGCGTCTTCATTTTTCATAAATCATTTGTTGAAATCATATCATTAAACTTCTCTGGGGTGTGAAACTAATCTATTAATTTGTGTGCTCAAATATCCTGCTCCAAATCCATTATCTATATTCACAACAGAGACACCTTCTGCGCAGGAATTTAACATGGTCAGCAATGCAGATAATCCACCAAAATTAGCCCCATACCCAATAGACGTAGGAACTGCTATTACAGGTTTATCTACTAGACCTGCTACCTGAATATCAGAGGTACCACCAGTACAGACAGCTATACAGCCTTGTTTCTTGGGTTCAGATCTTACAATTTTTATAATACGAGATAATTCATCGTATTCTGCTTCCGGTATTGCAGATTTCACTAGCTCATATTGTTCTTTTGAAGCTCTTGTTCCTAGAACATCAATTTCTTTTTCATTGAAATTTTGAAATATACGAACTAAGTGTTCCTCTGATTTACCACTACAGTAGATTACTTCTCCAAAACCAGAACGAAGCTTCCTATGATGATCAAGTTTAGCGAATCCCAAATCCTCATAAGGTAACTTTTTTAGTAAATCCTCTGCCTCTTTTATATCTATTTCATTGTTTTTTACTTTATTTAACAACTCGTGAATCTCCATATATTCACCTTTGCTTATTTATTATTTTTTACATATACATCCATGCTTCCCGATCTAAATCCTTCCATATCAAGTGTGATATACACAAAGCCCAAACTTTTCAGATATGATATAATCTTATCTCCTTCTACTAATAATTTTTTAATTCTTTGTTACTATTCACACACCAGACAATAACCAGGAAGGATGACCCGAGCAAATGCTACTGAACAAGGTGTTTTTGCACTCGAAAGCGTCACCTTTTCAGAAGCATTTACTCGGGTCATCCTTCCGTCACTTAGTAAACCGTGAATAGTAACTATACCATTGTTTTATATTTTTTATAAGCAGTGGGAAGCGTATATTTTGATTCTAACTCCTCTTTTGTAGCCCATATTATCTTATCTCCATTGATACACTCTTTGAGATGTATATAATATCCAACCATATGCCATTCAATATGGGTAAAGATATGTTTTGCTTGCCCTAGGCTTTCCACTTCTCCTAATATTTTGTTTTCTGCAAGATATTCTTCTATTCCATCTATCCCTAGGTGTCGGTCAATGCTAGGGAAACTCCAAAGTCCACCTAATAGTCCTTTCCTCTCTCTTTGAATAATAGCAAACTTTTTCTTATATTCCAATACTAAGATCGTCTTTTCTTCAATCATTCTACTTTTCTTAGCTGGTTTTACTGGTATTGATTCTATTGTACCATTATGGAATGCCTTACATAGATGCATAACAGGGCACTTATCACAATAAGGTTTTCCATTAGGAATACATATGCTAGCACCTAGATCCATAATTGATTGATTAAAATCTCCTGGTCTATCTTTGGGAATAATCTTAAGAAGATCCTCTTCCAGTTCTTTCTTTACACTTGACTTAGTTATATCATCAAAACTTCCTGCAATTCTTTTGGTAACACGATATACGTTTCCATCAATAGCTGGAACCGGAAACTGATATGCTATTGATGCAATTGCACCAGCTGTATACGGACCGATTCCTGGCAACGTCAATAACTCGTCAACCGAAGAGGGAAGTTCTCCATGATATTCTTTCAGAATAACCCTAGCTGCCTTTTGAAGGTTTCTTACTCGGTTATAGTATCCTAATCCTTCCCATAACTTTAACAACTTTTCTTCATCTACGCTAGCTAATGCTTCTATATTGGGAAGATTGGATATAAATCTATCAAAATAAGGTATCACGGCTTCTACCCTTGTTTGTTGTAACATAATCTCTGATACCCACACATAATAAGGAGATGATTTGTCTCTCCATGGTAATACTCTTGCATTATAATCGTACCAATGCAAGAGGTGTTCTACCATTCTACTATAATCATATGACATGTTTTCTCCTTTCCTTACTAAAACAGATGGGAACTGAGAAATTACTTTTCCCAGTTCCCCCTATATATATTCCTCTACTTCACTATAAACTTTTGCGTCTCTTGATATAATGTTTTTGAAGATTCTTGTGTTTGTTCCATTAATGCCATAATATTATTGGACTGCATACTAATCTCAGTATTCTTAGTTGCAATATCTGTAGTTCCTTGGGCTCCTTCATTAGAAGCTCTTGCCACTTCTTGTATTGCTTGAAGGACACTGTTCACTGAAGCAAGAAGTTCTTCACTTGTGGCACTGAATTCGGTAATCATATCATCAATATTATTACTATCTTGGCTATAAGATTCTGCAACTTCTTTTAGTTTATCATAATCCTCTGTTACTGGTCCGGATACATAATCTAGTAATTCTTTAGAACTATCTGCCAGATTCTTTACTGCTCCCACTACTACTTCTGTCACTTCTTGAATCTTTAATACAGAGTCTTTTGACTGTTCTGCAAGATTTCTTATCTCATCAGCTACAACAGTAAAGCCCTTACCTGCTTCACCTGCTCTTGCAGCTTCAATAGAAGCATTTAATGCGAGAAGATTGGTTTGACCAGTGATACTCATAATTGCTTCTGATAATACATTGATCTCTTCTACTACCTTCGCCTGCTCTAAGGCATCTGATAAACGTTGTCCCATATCACTTTTTACAGAAGATGCTACTTCTATGGCTTTATTTGCCATCTGTTTCGTATCGTCCGCTCTGCCTCTGATCTCAACTACTTGATTTAAACCTTCTGATGATCTCTCTGCAATATTTCTTGCTGCGCTTTCAATCTCTTGGGAAGTTGCACTAATCTCTTCAGATGCTGCTGCTGTTTCTTCCATACCTGCAGCTAACTCTTCTGTTGTTGCAGATACATCTTCAATATTATGATTAAGATTTTTATAATTGCTTGTAATCTCCTGAACTATGTTTTGCATTATTTCTGATTCATCTTGAACCTTTTTAATTAAGGCACTTACTTCATTTTGCATCAAATCCATCTCAACTATTAGCTCACCAAAATCGTCTTTTCGATTTAAGGCTTTTTCTGGTATTACAAAGGATAAATCCCCATGGGATATCTGAGTAAGTATCGCTTTTGTATTCTTAAGTGCTTTTACTATATTGTTAATCATCATAAGTGATAAGATTACTGTAATTGCAAGAATTGAAACAATGATTATTGCAAAAAACAATATAAGGCGATTGAATTGCTCATCTTTTGCCTGTTTCTGTTCTGCAATAAGATTATCAATATCATCAGTATAGTTTCCTGTTCCAATTACCCAACCATAAGGTTCGAACATCCTTGAATAGGCTCTCTTTGGTGAAGCTTCTGTTTCTCCTTCTCTAGGAAAATGATAATCAGAGAATCCACCATCTTGTTCCTGTCCATGAGTCAGTATCTCTTTAATGAATTCTACTCCATTCATATCCTTTGAATCAATTCTATTGGTTCCTTCAGTGGCATTCCCTAGAAGTACAATGTTGTCTCCTTGCAAGTTGTCTATCCAAAAGTAACCACCTTCCTTATATCTCAGTTCTCTGACAAGATCAGCCGCAAGCTTTTTAGCCTCTTCCGTTGTATACTCTCCATTTTTCTCTTTTTGATAGATTGTATCTACCAATGAGATAACATTACTTACCTCTTCTTTAATGGAAGAGTCAAAGTTACTTCTTATAGTTGATTCTAGCATCTCCATTGATTCTTGGTTAGAAGTATGTACCAACTGTAATGTTAATAATGCCAAGCCAATTATAGAGATAATTCCCGCACCAACAATTAGAAATATTTTATTCCGAACTTTTAGATTATTAAACATAAAAATACCTCCATTCTATGATTCCATTTTTAAAACCCTTTTTATTGTATTATTATTCTTATTTATATCCTATCAAGTTTTACTATAAAACGCAAGAAAAATACGTGGATATTCGACAAAATTCCACGCACTTTCTAACAAATTCCATCATTCACATTAAATGACTGTTAATTATTGATTAGCTTATCCTTATTCGTCCAACTCATCATCTTACGAAGCTCTGAACCTACAGCCTCTAATTGATGTTCTGATTCTTTTCTTCTCTTTGCTAAGAAATTAGTGCAACCGATCTGGTTCTCAAGTAACCAGTTACGAGCAAATACACCTTCTTGAATATCTTTTAACACTTGTCTCATTGCATTCTTAGTGTCTTCCGTAATAATCTTTGGCCCTGTCATATAATCGCCATATTCAGCAGTGTTAGAGATAGAATATCTCATTCCAGCAAATCCACTTTCATTGATAAGGTCTACGATTAATTTCATCTCATGAATACATTCAAAATAAGCACTTTCTGGTTCATATCCTGCTTCCACCAATACTTCGAATCCAGCCTTCATTAATTCTGTAACACCACCACATAGTACTGCTTGTTCACCAAATAGATCTGTTTCAGTTTCTTCTCTAAATGTAGTCTGAAGCACTCCAGCTCTTGCACCACCAATTGCAAGTGAATAAGCCAAGCCCATCTCATGTGCTTTACCAGTGTAGTCTTGATGAACAGCGATTAGGCAAGGAACACCTTGTCCTTCTTGATACTGTCCTCTAACTGTATGTCCTGGTCCCTTAGGTGCAATCATAACAACATCAATGTCTTTTGGAGGGTTAATCTGTCCAAAGTGAATTGCAAAACCATGTGCAAACATTAACATATTACCTGCTTCAAGATTAGGTGCAATAGATTCGTTATACATCTGTGATTGTTTCTCATCATTAATAAGAATCATTATGATGTCTGCTTTCTTTGCAGCTTCAGCTGCTGTATACACTTCAAAACCAGCTGCTTCAGCCTTAGCCCATGATTTACTTCCTTCATAAAGACCTATAATAACATGAACTCCTGATTCTTTTGCATTAAGTGCATGTGCATGTCCTTGGCTACCATATCCAATGACAGCTATTGTTTTACCTTCTAATAATGATAAGTTACAATCCTCTTGATAAAATATCTTTGCCATGTGTACTTTCCTCCTAAAATAATTTGCTTAATTTCATTTATGATTAATCTAAGTAATCTGCAACATCTCCAGATCCTCTGGTTAGTCCTGTTAGTCCAGTTCTTACCAATTCCTTGATTACCAATCCATCTAATAGATTAATAAAGGCATCTATCTTGCTTTGATTTCCGGTAAGTTCAATCATTAGAGAATCAACAGCCACATCTACTATCTTCGCGCGGAAGATATCTGCAACTGCAATAACTGACTGTCTCTTAGTTACATCAGCTTCTACCTTCACTAATACAAGTTCTCTACATACTGATTCCCCATCTTCCAATTCAATAATTTCACGAACGTCTTCTAATTTATTCAATTGCTTACCTATCTGTTCAAGAATCTGATCGTCACCACTAACCACCACTGTCATTCTTGAAAGAGTCGGATCCTGTGTCTCTCCAACTGCTAAACTATCAATATTATATCCTCGTCTACTAAATAATCCCGCTACACGGCTTAGTACACCTGCTGTATTGTCTACTAATATGGATAATACCATCTTCCTCATGGTTTACTCTCCTTTCAAGATATACATGTATGTCATATGCAAAATGCCCGACACCACAGAGATTCTGCAATGGGGCATGTGATTGTTAGTATTGTATCAATTAGCCAATTATTTGTCAAGGGTGAACTCCCCTCATATCCTTACTGTAAATACAACAAAGGTTACCATAGAAAAGCAAGATAAACAGCTAATTTATCTCGCTTTCTGCAAATATTTATCTTGTATTATTTAATGATATATTAGGCTATACAAAAAAGTCATATCTATTATAATCATTTGTTATTGACCTAGCCTATTCACTTCTCCATTATATGAAAATATAAAATCTGTTAATGCTTTTCTATTTACATAAAGATCTGGAATTAACACAGCCTTTTTATTAATTCTATCTTGTGTATAAGAATTGTCCACAGGAATTCTCATTTGATCTATCTCAGTAGTTCCAAGCATTACAACAGATTTCATATAGGATACAATCTCTTTATTTGTTAGGTCTGTTGCAAGATAAGGCATCATTGTCTCTGTAAGATTCATTAATTCTGAGAAACTCATTCCTTTCGCTTCATTAAATATGGATTGTAATACATTTCTCTGTCTTAATGTCCTTCCAAAATCACCATTGGCATCCTGTCGAATTCTTGTGTAAGCAAGAGCTTGTGTCCCGTTTAATATGTTTTCACCTGGTTTGACATCTAGTACTGACCCCTTCTTATAAGCAGTAGTGAGATATTCATATTCTGCTTGAGTAAGCTCAATCTTCACTCCTCCTACTGTATTAATTACTTCTTTAAATGCTGTAAAGTCTACAATGACATAACCATCCAACTTAATTCCAAAGTTTGTAGCTATGGTTTCATATAACAACTTTACTCCACCGTAGGAATAAGATGCATTAAAACGGTCTTCTCCATAGCCTGGAACCTCAACATACATATCTCTCATAAGAGAAGTTAGTTTTAATCTTTTATTCTTTAGATCTAGTGTAGCTATCATTGTTGAATCAGATCTTCCTGATTCAGTCCAAGAAGCTCTTTTGTCAGATCCAACTAGTAATATATTAATTACTTCCACATCTGATGTTAATACCCCTTCATCGATAAGCACCTGAGAAAGATCTAATGTGGGGTCTCTTTCCATTTTATTCAACACAGCATTTACTTGAGTTTCTACTGAAGCAATCATCCAACCTGCTATCATTGATAAAACAATCAAAAGGCTAAACAAGCTTCTCTTAATCATCTTTATTCTCTGCTTCTTCTTAATAAATATAGCTTTTCTTTTTTCCTTTTCCCCATCAATATCCTGGCTGGAATATCTCTCTATATAAGTATTATATTCTTTCTTTGCCATTTTTTCTCCTCGCATTAAATTAATAAGAAAACACCAATATTCCTAAGAACACCACTTTTTGTATAACCCATTTTCCATAATAAAACTCTTCTTGTCACCCAATTCTCTTCATGTATATGGGCAAACTTGTATAGAATCTCTCGATTCTTTTGAGATAAATTCTCACTATAGATTGTATAAAACTCTTGCGCTTGTATCCTTGTTCTATTTAGAATTATCCTTTGTTCCTTAATATTTCTAATTCTACTGTGTACATATGTCATAAATCCTTTGTTACCAATAACATTATTCTCATGTTGTCTATATAACAACGTAGGTTCATCTAGATAATATATCCCACCAAAACATGTAGCAACTAAACCTATCCACCAATCATGTACTCTAGCTGATATCGGTAGCTTTGTCAATAATCTTTTTATGCCTTGATTCAACATAATTGTACAACCAATTAACTTATTCTCCATTAGTAGATGTGACAAATCCACCTTCTTAACATCCAGCCTAGATGACTTATGAAAAGATGGATGAATTGTATTAAGTTCTCCATCTACCACTGTTGCATCAGAATATACCACGACAGGATATCCACTATCATGATGTTTTTCCTCTTGAGTCATCTTATTCAAGGTCTTCTCTATCTTTTCTTTCATCCATACATCATCTTGATCGCAAAGCATTATATACTCACAATCACATTTTTGTATCCCCTCTAAGAAGTTACGTGTCACCCCTAGATTCTTTTCATTTACATTCACATAGATCTTCCCAGGATATTGCTTCTCATAGTTTCTTAATATAGAGACTGTATCATCACTAGAACCATCATCATATATATATAGTTCCCAATCTGTATAGGAATTAGACAGAATGGATTCAATCTGTTCCCCTACATATGCCATACCATTATAAGCAGTCATAACAATACCTACTTTGCTCATCTTTTCAGCTCCTTCCCAAGCCAGAAGGACTGATTCATAGTACATTTTAAGATAAGCCAATAAGGCAATGACTTATACCTCTTCCCACATTGGAATCCCATATATTTAAACCCACTTTGTAGAATTAGGTCTGGTATCAAATAAGATTTTTTACTATGAATCAGATACTTTATACTTTTTTTAACTAATTTAATTCCTTCGTCTTCGGACCTAATTCCATCAAATATCTCACGATATTGTCGTTGGGATACAGCCAAGTCGAAGTTTCTTTGAAACTGTTGTCTATAAGTATAAGTATGAGAATGAATCACCTTTGCTTCAGAGGCGTAATATATAGAATATCCAGCTTGAATAACTTTAGACGCCATAATCATGTCCTCATTAAATATGGTCTTTATGACAAAACCACCTAGCTCGTTATATACATCTTTTCTGTATACAGCGCAAACATTAGAACTAAAATATGTCTTAATTCCAAGCCTTTCAATATCTCTTTTTGTTTTTATAATATCTTTATCCGGATAATTAAATGTTCTAGTATATCTTTCAATGACTCCGGCTTTAGAGTTGGCAAGTTGTCGTCCATAAGCAACAGCAACTTTTTCCTCTTTAAATGGTTTTATTAATTCTTCAATTAAATTACGATTGTCAGGTAGCGCATCCTGTGTCATAAACAGAATAAGTGGTGACTTACTAAGAGTAGCGGCATAGTTTCTGCTACCACCATGATCAAATTCTTCCTTCTTAATATGAACTACTTTTAAGTTAGAGATATGAGCACATCTTGACTTGTCAAAATACTGTTCTTCTGTATTAATCACTATAATGTTTCGGGGCTTAATTGTCTGTTTTTCTAATCTCTCTAATAATTGATAAAAAACATCATCTGGTTTATAAGTTGGAATTACTACATCAATATCTGATGTAGTACAACTTAACTCATAATCTAAAACTTGTTCCATTACCTTCTCCTTATTATCCATAACTTTCTTACTCTTTATGAAGCAAATGTTTTGCTAATTTCACTGTATTCCCTGCATCTTTACCGTAACCATCTGCTCCAATCTCATCTGCGTAGCTTTGGGTAATAACTGCACCACCTATAATGACCTTTGCCCTTAAGCCCTCTTCTCTAGACCTCTCTACAACTGTTTTCATTTCTACCATTGTAGTAGTCATTAGTGCTGATAGTGCAATAATATCTGCATCCTTATCTTTTGCAACCTTAAGAATATCCTCTGTAGGAACATCCTTACCAAGATCAATTACTTCAAATCCATAATTTTTAAGCATTAGCACAACTAGATTCTTACCAATGTCATGAATATCCCCAGATACTGTAGCGATTACAATCGTTCCTAATTTCTCTTTTTTTTCACCTTGTGCCAATATTGGCTCCAAATATTCAATTGCAGCCTTCATTGTCTCTGCACTTGAGATTAATTGTGGTAAAAAATAGATCTGTTTGTCAAATAGATTACCAACTTCATTAATTGCAGGAATAAGCATAGAATCAATAATCTCAGAAGCCCCTGTTCCTCGGTCCAATTCTTGGATTACTTGATTTACAATAATATCTTTATTCCCTTTAATTACACTTTCATAGATAGGATTAACAACCGATTCTTTTAAATCCTTCTTGTCTTCTTTTACGGTTTGGATAATCGTTTGCTTAGATGTTACTTTATTAATATAACGAAGGTCAGATCCTTCCTTATTCATGAGTAGGTCTGCAGCATAGGCTGTATTCACAAGTAGATCCTGTGAAGGGTTGGCAATTGCCATAGTAAGTCCCTCTTTCATAGCAAAGGCCAAGAATGTACTATTCACAAATTGTCTATCTGGAAGTCCAAATGAGATATTGGATAATCCACATATGGTTGCAATTCCAAGGTCTTGCTTACAGAATCTTATCGTTTCCATTGTTTCAAATGAAGCCCTTTTATTCGCTCCAATTGTATTCACCAAGCCATCTACTACAATATCTTCTTTGGCTAATCCCTCTTTATAAGCTGCATCTACTAGTGTTTGTATAATTTCCTTCTTTTCTTCTAGATCTTTTGGAAGTCCTGTTTCTCCTACAGGCAGTAGAATAAACATTGCACCGTATTTTTTTGCAACGGGTAGTAATGCCTCCATTTTTCCCTTCTCTAGAGAAATTGAGTTAATCAGTGCTCGTCCGGGATAGATTCTTAGAACTGCTTCAATGACAGAGCTATGACTAGAATCAATACACAATGGGAGATCCGTTTTACTAGTTATATCATAGACCACTTTTAACATGGTCTCTTTTTCATCAATTCCATTCATACCCATATTGATATCTAAAATATCTGCACCATTTTCTTCTTGTTCTTCTACCATAGAATGAACAATATCTAATTTTCCTTGTCGTAGTTCTTCTTGGAGAGCCTTTTTCCCAGTGGGATTAATTCTCTCACCAACGACTAGGAATCTTCCGTCTAAATCTATCTCTAATGTTTTTCTCTCTGATGTAAGTGCACATATTTTATCTATATCAATCTCTGGTACTGGTAGATTCTCTACTACTTGTACCACTCTTTCAAGATGTACAGGAGTGGTTCCGCAACATCCACCTACGATACTTGCACCACTTTCCACAAGTTTTTTAATTCCCTTCGCAAATTCCTCTGGTCCCATATCATATACGGTTTCATTATCAACCAAACTTGGAAGTCCTGCATTGGGCTTAGCTACAATCGGGATATTAGCTACTTTTTTCATCTTAGCTACAATATCACACATCTCATCTGGTCCTGTAGAACAATTCACACCTACAGCATCTGCTCCCATGTTCTGTAATACAATCATAGCTGTAGTAGGATCTGTACCATACATAGTCCTTGAATCTTTAGCAAAGGTTAAAGTAACCATAACTGGTAGGTCACATACCTCCTTCACAGCAAGCAAAGCTGCTCTACATTCAGATAAGCTCATCATTGTCTCAACTACAAAGAGATCAACACCTTCCATTAACATATAGGATATTTGTTCTTTATATATGTCTACTAATTCTTCAAATGTAAGAGTACCTATAGGATATAGCTGCTCTCCGGTCATAGTTAGATCTCCAGCTACATAAGCTTTTCCACCTGCTGCTTCAACAGATAACTTAACTAGCTCCCTATTCATCTCTTCAATCCTATCTTCAAGTCCATATTCTGCAAGCTTAATTCGATTTCCTGAAAATGTAGGTGCATATAGTATCTTGGTTCCCGCTTCAACATACTCTTTTTGCAGTTGAACCAATATTTCTTTGTTATCAAGAATCCACTCCTCTGGGCATACCCCTACTGGCATTCCTCGTTTCTGAAGATTGGATCCTGTTGCACCATCTAGTATGAGAATCTCTGAACTTACTAATTGTCGTAATTTTTCTCTTGTCATAATTCATCTCCTATCTCTATCCCTAATTCATATCCCTATATCTCTGTCTACTTTATAATAATGTCTTTCATAAGGCTTGTTCTATTAAATGGAAGCATAAAGTAATATCCGTCTGCATAAGGGCTTATTTCTGCAATAATCTCATTGGCAATATCCGCTCCTACCTTTTGTGCTTCCTCTCTTGTCATATCAGGGTGGTATCTATCTACAATCTCATCTGGTACATGTATTCCTGCTATTTCATTCTTAATAAAGTTCGCATTGCGATAACTTACTAAAGGCATAATTCCACATAATATCTTAGTATCTACATGTTCTTTTATATAAGCAATTCTTTCCA
This sequence comes from uncultured Lachnospiraceae bacterium, assembly GCA_964485435.1. Taxonomy (GTDB): domain Bacteria; phylum Bacillota; class Clostridia; order Lachnospirales; family Lachnospiraceae; genus CAZAKD01. The sequence continues at coordinate 4,402 of CAZAKD010000008.1, read as the reverse complement.
TGTCTTCTTTAGAATAGATTGGTTGAGTTAAAAAGAACTTACAACCTGCATCTATCTTTCGCTCCATACGCTCAATAACCTTATCAATCTTGCCTCTTCCATAATTTAATGCACCTCCATAATATATAGGCGCTTCAGCAAAATGCTCAATATTCATCTCTTGTATAAATTTCATTAATTGCATAGAATTATAGTCAAATACACCAGTAGTTGAAGTACGACTATCACTAGGAACTGGATCTCCTGTAACGATTAACATATTGCGAATCTCATTAATATAAGCTCCTAGTAGCCCTGATCTCATAGCTATCATATTCTTATCCCTGCAACACACATGAGGCATTACTGGAATTCCAACCATCTGTCTAATTTTCATACTCATAAGAATTGAATCTGCACGGCTTCTTCCCATTGGTGAGTCTGCTATTGTTATAATGTCTGCTCCAAGTCCTTTTAATTCCTCTGCACATGATATTATATTGTCATAATCTGCATCAAAAGGTGGATCTAATTCAACAGCAACTACTTTTCTACCGGAAGAAAATAATTCGTATAACTCATTTGGATATAATTCTGTAGATATATCCTTGGATTTCATATCCACCCTAACACCTTTATATACATCTGCATTTGTTGCATATTCCTTCAATACCCGAATATAATCTGGTGTCGTACCACAGCATCCGCCTATGATATCAATGCCTAAGTCCATAATCTGTTTCATATTGTTTTGGAAATAGTTCACATTGTCCTCAAATATCATACGATTACTAAATTGTTCTGGATATCCTGCATTGGGCATAGATGCCATAAACTTATTGATTGGAAACGGAAGTTTTCTCAAGTTGTCATACATATGCCCTGATCCAATTCCACAATTAAATCCGCATCCATCTATTCCATCTATTTTACTTACTTCTTGAAGTAATCTCTTACCGCTTAAACCAGTTCTAGTGTATCCATTCTTATTTAAACAGAAATTGGTAATAATTACAAGCTCTTGATTCCTTTCTCGAATATATTCTACGATTGGAAGGATATATGTTAAGTCTGGAAAGGTTTCAAATAGTATGATTGGCAGCTTTTCCTCAATAAAAATATCACACATGTTTTTATATTCTTCAATTATTTCATCTTCTTCAGAAGTTGATCTCTCCGGTATTGGTCCAATATCACCAGCAATATATATTTCTTCCCCTAAATCTAAGCTCACCATCTCTTTTTGAGCAGCAGATACTGCGATTCTACAAGCAGTACGAATCATATCTGATAATTCTTCTTGCTGTAAGGATAATACTTCTTTGTTCGCTGCAAAAGTGTTGGTTCGAATCAATCTTGCACCAGCTTGTATATATTCTCTATGTATTCTCTCAATAAGATTAGGATTATTGAGATTTGCCCACTCAGATATGGTGTTTTCATTGTTATCTATGGATGCATAATAGGTACCCATGGACCCATCTGCTATTAATGTATGTGTTTTTATATATTCTCTAAGATTCATATTTGTACCTATTTCTTTCTATTAGTGCTTTTATTACTTTATAATAATACAAATAGTATAATAAAAAATGCAAGGATATACAAGGGTTATCATGAGATGCAATTATTTTGTTTGTCTTCTAAAAATGGTTCATACATCATTAATGCGTGGTTTTCAGTAACATATTCATCTATAATCTCATTTCCTTCTCTATCGTATATTTTACGATAAATCATATTATGACGGCTGTATTTCCCGAATAACTCTTTTTTCATATAATGCTCTTTCTCGTACACTTCATAAGTTTCAATAGGCTCTACGTTTGTTCTCCAACATCCACATAGCATTGAATCATTTATCCATACTTTTAGTTGTACAGGCATGTTTGTATCATTACGGACCATTAAGTCTCTATAATTATAAACACAGGTAGCACCACTTCCAAAAGGAAGAATTCTGTTGCTATCAGGAAAAACATCATAGCTATGTCTATAGCGTTCTACCACAGTAAGTGGAGTATGTAATGTCATCCAATAGATAAGATTAGAGAGCTGGCATAATCCTCCCCCCATTCCTGCCGTGACAGTGCCATGAAATAGAATCATACCTTTCTTATATCCTTTTCTTTTTACCGGCTTACCAATAAGCTTCCAATAAGAAAAGGTTTCTCCAGGGTTTACTATCACATTATTCATTTCTTTCACTGCTAATTGTAGATTAGTTACCTTATTATATTGTAAAAACATATCTATATCTTTCAACTTTCGTATTAGTGGTGTACAATGAGAAAAATATTCATATCGGTATGGGGTAGAGTCTATTGTTGATGCAAACTTTACATTACCGAATATCCAATACAATCTTCTTTGCAATGTGTAATAGAACTTTCCAATTAGGATTCGGATTTTAGTTCTCTTTTTTGGTTGTAAGCTAATATTCTCCATGTTAGTATACCCCCGTCTCATTTAACTATTGTATAACCTTATATTAACATTTTTATGAGCAATTGTAAATTAATCAAATAGAAAAGGAACTGCATTTAGCAGTTCCTAATCATTTTCCAATCTTTTAGGCAAAGCAATCAAGGTTAATGTCAGTTGATCTTGTTTTTATTTATTAATGTAACGTTCTTTAGATGCAGTTATAACCTCCTCTGATAAACCTATTGCACCACAGAAACATCCTTTTCCATAGTTAATTATCTTGCTCCCGTCCTTTTCCAGTATAACCTTCGACTTGATGTAAACTATTGGAGATGAATAATACTCAAGATTGATAACACCCTGACTTTCTGGTTCATTGCCTATATATTGATTAGGTCCATAATGAATCTCTTTAATTTTATAATTTGGTTCAATTATCAAATAATCATATGGAAATTCGTTTTTATTACTACTAGCAACAGGAGAACTCCATGTGTCTATTACCTCTGTAGTTTGTTCATTTACGTCAATCACCCAATCTCCTATGGAATATTCAATACTTTTATTTGAAGTAAGGTTAATAATGATACCAGAAGTTTCAAAAATCCCAACTTCATTTGCCTTGTAATTGAGAGTAATAGAATAAGAAGAATATTTATTATCCGTTTGATCTAGATCTTCAATTTGAAAACCTTCAATAATTATGTTTTCATCTATGCCAATAAATGCAATGTTTGAAACATCATTTTTGCCAAATGTTTTACCTTCATAAAACATCGTTACTGCTATTGTATTTTCAGTGTTTTTTTCAATTGCAATATATTCATATTCATTCTCCTGCAAATAATATTATCTTTATTATTTACAGAATCGTATACTTCATACATTTAATCGGCATAGAGCATCTATTATTAATAACCCTGGTCATCAATTATCCAATCACTTTTATTGTTATCTCTTATTAATATCCATTGAAAGTCTATATATGTGGAATCTGGATTTAGAACAGGATTATCTCCAGAATCATCAACGTAGAATTCAGATAATAAAATAATAACATTTTCACGTTGAACCCCATTCACTGAACCTCTACCATGATCTATATAATTAGTAATAAGAGATTCTGACTTTTCTTCATCATACCATATTTTTGTTAGGTTCGCCGTTGGAAATTTAAAATTATCTTTCACATTATCTATAGCTTCTGATATTTCTTCCTTAGTAAACTTAGACGATTCCCCAATATCTATTATTATATCTTCACCTATATCAGTTTTGGTACAGGACATTAACAATATACTAATTAATATCGCAATATATATTACAACACCCCTTCTCATAATATATCCTCCACTCTTTAATATTTAGCCATTACAATACCATAATCAGCACATTTGCTTACATAATTGTAAACCATTCACAATAAATCTGCAACAGTTTCTATAAATAAAAAAGCATGAAGAGATGTAGGGTAAAACCCATCCGTTTTCTTCATGCTTATTGTTATGACCAAGTTTAATTAATTATGGCCAAATTTAATTTAGTGATTATCTTAGAACTTTCCAGCTTCAGCAGCTTCCTGAATCGCAACTGCAACACTTACAGTAGCACCAACCATTGGGTTGTTACCCATTCCGATTAATCCCATCATTTCAACATGGGCAGGAACAGATGATGAACCAGCGAATTGTGCATCTGAGTGCATTCTTCCCATAGTGTCAGTCATACCATAAGAAGCAGGACCAGCAGCCATGTTATCTGGGTGAAGAGTTCTTCCTGTACCACCACCAGATGCTACTGAGAAGAAATTCTTACCTAATAATTGACATTCTTTTTTATATGTACCAGCAACTGGATGTTGGAATCTTGTTGGGTTCGTTGAGTTTCCAGTAATAGATACGTCAACGCCTTCTTTATGCATAATTGCAACACCTTCAGTAACGTCGTTAGCACCATAGCAATTAACTTCTGCTCTTGCACCTTTAGAGTATGCTTT
>CAZAKD010000007.1:0-18656 GCA_964485435.1 uncultured Lachnospiraceae bacterium | reverse complement strand
GTATCTTCGCTGATGGCTTCTGTCATCTCATCAAACATCTCAAATGCCATGAATTTGAATTCAATCAACGGATCTCTTTGTCCATATGCTTGTAGTCCAATACCTTGGCGAAGCTGATCCATATCATCAATATGATCCATCCACTTTCTATCAATAACTCTTAGCAATATTACCCTCTCAACTTCTCTAAGTTGTTCTATTTCTGGAAATAATGCTTCTTTTGCTTCATATATTTTAGTTGCTTCTTCTTTTAAGTATTGAATCAAAGAATTCTTCTTTATTGTCTGCATCTGTTTTTCATCAAGAGTAATCGGGTCCATTGGAACAATTGGAAGCAATAAGCTGTTTAGTTCACCTAAGTCCCATTCTTCAGGAACTTGATCATCACTAATGCAAGAATTCACACAACTTTCCACATTATCCATAATCATCTTATAGATTGCATCTCTCATGCTAACACCATCTAGTACTTTTCTTCTCTCAGCATAGATGATTTCACGTTGTTCGTTATTAACTTGGTCATATTCAAGAAGATTCTTTCTAATTCCATAGTTATTGCTCTCTATCTTCTTCTGTGCCTTTTCAATAGCATTAGATAGCATCTTATGTTCAATCTGTTCACCTTCTGGCATACCTAATGAATTAAATATACTCATAAGACGTTCTGATCCAAATAATCGCATAAGATCATCTTCAAGGCAAATAAAGAAACGTGATTGACCAGGGTCACCTTGACGTCCGGCACGACCGCGCAACTGATTATCGATACGTCTAGACTCATGTCTTTCAGTTCCAATAATCTTTAGTCCGCCAGCTTCTAAAACACCTTCTCCAAGTTTAATATCAGTTCCACGACCAGCCATATTTGTTGCAATTGTAACAGCCCCAAATTGTCCTGCATCAGCAACAATCTCAGCTTCTAATTCATGGAATTTCGCATTCAATACTTTATGAGGAATTCCCTTTCTCTTTAACATTGCGCTTACTTCTTCAGATGCTTCAATTGTAATTGTACCAACAAGAACAGGTTGTCCCTTGCTATGAGATTCTATAATTTCTTCAACTACAGCTGCTAGCTTTTCTTTTCTTGTCTTATATACAGCATCTTGACGATCAATTCTTTGAATAGGAAGATTGGTTGGTATTACAATAACATCCATTTCATAGATATCTCTAAATTCTTTCTCTTCAGTAAGTGCTGTACCTGTCATACCACTTTTCTTATTATATTTATTAAAAAAGTTTTGGAATGTAATTGTTGCAAGAGTTTTACTTTCTCTCTTTACTTTAACTTTCTCTTTCGCTTCAATAGCTTGATGTAATCCATCAGAATAACGTCTACCTGGCATTATTCTACCAGTAAACTCATCTACAATAAGAACCTCGTCATCTTTAACAACATAATCTTTATCACGGAACATTAGATTGTGAGCACGTAATGCAAGAATAATATTATGTTGGATCTCAAGATTCTCAGGATCTGCCAAATTCTCTATCTGGAAGAAATCCTCTACCTTTTTAACACCTTCTGCTGTTAAGTTAAGATTCTTATCTTTTTCATTAACAACAAAATCTCCCTCTTCTTCAATCTCTTCCTTCATAAGAGCAGCCATCTTAGTTAGCTCAGCACTTTCTTTACCTTTCACTAATTGTCTAGCTAATATATCACACGCTTCATATAACTTTGTAGACTTGCCACTTTGACCCGAGATAATTAATGGTGTTCTTGCCTCATCAATCAGTACAGAGTCAACCTCATCAATAATTGCATAATGGAGATCCCTAAGAACTAACTGCTCTTTATAGATAACCATATTATCTCTTAGGTAATCAAAGCCTAACTCATTATTAGTAGCATATGTAATATCGCATCCATATGCCTCTCTTCTTTCTTCATTCTCCATTCCATTTAGAACAACACCTACTCTTAAACCTAAGAATTCATGAATCTGTCCCATCCACTCAGCATCACGCTTTGCTAAGTAATCATTCACAGTTACTATATGAACTCCCTTTTCTTCCAAGGCATTCAAGTATGCTGGTAATGTAGACACCAACGTTTTACCTTCTCCAGTACGCATCTCTGTGATTCTTCCTTGATGAAGGATTATACCACCCATAAGCTGTACACGATAATGTCTCATTCCTAAGACTCTTTTTGAAGCCTCTCTTACAACAGCATACGCTTCTACCAATAGATCATCTAAAGTTTCTCCATTCTTTAGTCGGTTCTTAAACTCTACTGTTTTATTTCTTAGCTCTTCGTCGCTTAGCTTCTCTAACTCCGGTTCTAATTGCTCAATTTTATCAGCAATTGGATATACCATCTTCAATTCTCTTTCACTATGCGTTCCAAATATCTTGTCTAAAATTCCCATGTTTTCACTCCTATATCTATTTCTTCTATAGTTATACGGTAGAAATTCTACCCTTTACCTTAACAAGTCAATTATATTCTTATTCTATTTGGCTTATTACCATGGTATAAATCAAAGAAATATAGTGCATAAATGGTTATAGCCTATCTAGTATTGTATCATTATAGTTCATAGTATTCAACATTTTTTTAAGGAAAAACAAAATATTGGAAATATTATGTTAAATCTCACTAATATAAAGCTTGTACATAAAAAGGGCTACCCTTTTTTAAAAGGGAGCCCTTACACTTATTCTATCAATATATTAAAACTCTGGTTCAATTAATCCGAATGTATTACCTTTTCTTTTATACACAACATTCACTTCATCTGTATCTGCATTGCGGAATACGTAAAAGTTATGTCCTAATAACTCCATCTGTACACAAGCTTCTTCCGGATCCATTGGTTTCATTGCGAATCTTTTTGTTCTCACAATATTAACACTATCATCTTCATTCACATCATCTTCAATAAATGCTTTGCTAAGATGAGCTGCTGATTGCTTTATATCCACTAACTTATTCTTATATTTTCTTAACTGTCTTTCAATAATCTCTTCTACAAGATCAATAGAAACATACATGTCTGTACTAACTTGTTCAGCTCGAACTATATTTCCTTTCATAGGAATTGTTACTTCAATCTTTTGTCTGTCTTTCTCAACACTTAATGTTACATGAACCTCTGTCTCAGGAGTAAAGTACCTTTCTAATTTGCCTATTTTCTCGTGTATAGCTGATTTTAAACCTTCTGTTACATCAATGTTTTTTCCACTAATTATATAAAGCATAATGTCCAACTCCTTTTTCTTTGTTGTATCTTAATTATATCAGATTGTCTATTTTTTTCAAGTGCTCTTACAATTATTTCTCTTCTTAATTTCACCGTTTATAAGACTAACTACCCATAGTTGTCAGTTAACTCAGGTCTATTATATGACAATAATAAAGTCAAGACCTAAACCACAATATTTTGTCCTTTTTAATATATTTATCATAAACCACAAAACAAATATTCGAACTTGACAACATTTATTAAGATATTCAAAGTATAAAAATTGTGGATATTGTGGATAACTCAGTGTATAACTCACATTAGTGATAAATCTTAGCCTTTATTAATGTGGATAACTTTTCGAAATATCAACAGCTTGTTTTATAATTTTTACCTCTCTTTTGTTTTTTGTGCATTTTGTACAGTTTCACCTTTTCTCTTTATACATTTTGAAGTGTATGGGTTCCTAAACACAAGATAATATGACACGATTCAACTTACTTTTCTGAAAATTGCGACAACTCATTGTAAATATTACTACCTTTATAACACAAAAAACCTTACCTTATTCTATAATAGAATAAGGTAAGGTCATGATTCATTCTTATTTAGTTTGCAACTCTTCTTACCATATATGGCTCTCTATAATTGTATCTAGATATTTTAATTCCTGTACGTCTATTGCTAGCATGAACCACTTGGTCTCCTCCAATATAGAGTGCAACATGATTCACTCTTCCAGAGCTACCAGTATAGAAGATAAGATCTCCTGCTTGTCTTGAACTTACAGAGACTTTACTACCTGCACCTGCAGCTTGAGATCTAGAATCTCTTGGAATACTTATACCAAAACTTCTATATATTGCTTGAACAAATCCTGAGCAATCTGCACCATTCGTTAAGCTTGTTCCACCGTATACATATGGGTTACCCACAAATTTTGTTGCAAAACTTGCGATCTCAGAACCATTACCAGATCCTTGAACCTTAACAGGTGTAGAGTTGCTTGATGTATTTGAACTTTTCTTTTTGCTACTTGATTTTGTTGTTGTTTTATTACTAGACTTCTTTGTAGCTTCTTGTTGAGCTAATCTTGCTTGTTGTTCTTGCTCAGCCTGCCTTGCAGCTTCTTCCTGTGCTAACTTTGCTTGTTCTTCTTCTACCGATATAGCCTTTTGGAATTCAACTGTGATGGATGCGTACTCTTTAGAAATAAATCCTGTCATTCTAGTTTCACTTTCTTCTTCTGCATCGAAAGCGATCTCAACCCATTCATCGTATTCCTTTATTACTTCATACACTTCTCCACCCGGTATTAGAGTAAGGCATTCTGAATCTACACTTTGTTCTTTTCTAACTTTTAAGGTCTGAGCATTAATAATGGTTGCGAACTTAGTACCATACTTATTTACTAATTCTTCTGCATCAAATCCTATTGCTAGAAATTCTGCATTAATGTAGCCTGTCACTTTACCTGATTCTATCTTAACCCACTCGCCTTGATTCTCAAGGAGGGTAGCTGCACTACCTTTGTATAATTTACCTAAGACTTCGCTTTCAGTATTAGCTTCCTTACGAACATTCACATAATCATTAGCAATTGAGATACCAACATTAGCATACTCAGATACTTTCTCTTCTTGAACTGCTTCTGTTACTTGTTCCTCAACATCTACTGGTGCTGATAATGTAGCCAGTTCAGCAGAAGCATCCTCAGCTATTTCATTGGATTGATCAACTCCTTGTGTAAGTTCTGTTGAGTCTACATTCATATCCTCAGTTACTACATTCGCTGCTGTACTTAAAGTAGCAGCCGCATTATTTGCACTATAATATTTATCAAAAGTAACTGCAATTCCCGCAATACCCTTTTCAGTGGTTAATGAAACTGCATCTACCATATTAAAATCTACTGTTAAAAACGCTGTAATTGTTGCTGCGATACACATTGTCGCTTTAATTCGTTTAGAGTATATCATATTGTCCCTCCGTTACAAAGTTTCTCCAAATGTTACGAAATTATTAAATCATCTTTGCCTATTATAGCAAAGTATATAAAACTTGTCAACCAAACTTCACAATATTATACATATTTAATCCATCCAATGTTATCCATATTCCCTATGCATTCTCTGCGCTTCAACTACCCACGTTTCTTAAAATAAAAAATGTGAAACAACTATTAATATTTCGTTCACATTTATAGTTGTTTCACATAATATTTAATTATATTTGATTCAAATATCTTTCAATTGATGTAATTGCATTGGCTCCATCAGAAGCGGCTGTGATAATTTGCCTCAATTCCTTGGTTCTAATATCTCCTGCTGCAAATACACCCTTTATATTAGTTACACAACTTTCATCTGCCACAATATATCCTACAGCATCAGTTTCAAGTATTTTCTTAAATTCTGGTGAACTTGGCATATTCCCCACTGCAATAAATGCCCCACTTACATCTAATGTACGCTTTTCATTGGTCTTAACATTTGATACCTTTACGTATTCGACTGTTTCTTTTCCACCTATCTCTTCAACAACACTATCCCAAAGAAACTCTACATTCTCTAGAGATTGAAGCTTAATCCCAGAGATTTTTGCAGCTCTAAGCTCATCTCTTCTATGAATTAAATATACCTTATTACATATCTTTGATAAAAATATAGCATCTTCAACTGCAACATCTCCACCGCCAACTACCACTACATCCTTTTGTCTAAAGAATGCTCCATCACAAGTTGCACAATAAGACACTCCCATCCCAGAGTATTTTTCTTCTCCTTCTACTCCAAGTTTTCTATATACTGCACCTGTAGTAATAAGAATAGTCTTTGCCTTATAAATATCACCATTCTCTGTAGTAACTATTTTTATATCACTTTCTACATCATATTGTGATACTTCTCCTGTAATAAAATTCACCCCAAGGCTATCACAATGTTCTCTAAAGTTGGTTGCTAAGTCAAATCCACTAATTCCTGGAGTTCCAGGATAATTGTCCACTTCATAGGTATTAATAATCTGCCCACCGCTCATTGGATTTCTTTCTATAATAATAAAATCCAGATTGGCTCTACTTGCATAGATTCCTGCTGCAAGACCAGCTGGTCCCGAACCAATAATAACCAAATCATATATTTTATTCTCCATATATTCTACCTCCATTTTTTGTATTATATTATGATTTTACCTTTCCTCTACAATTCAATTGCGAACATTAGTGCAACACATATTACCACTGCTATAATTAATGGTAATGAAGAAATTCTTTCTTCTTCTGACTTTTGTGTTTCACTATTTTCGTAAAAGATTCCTTTTATATAAGCAAGGCGCCCTGTATTTTTACCTATTTTAATAAATAACCAGATTGCTAACATTGTAAATATAACTGCCACCGGAGCGTAAGAAGATATACCTACAAGTAGTTCTATCCTCGTAAGCTCCATATTTATGCTTTGTGATATATCGTCTGCATATGCTGGATCTAATTGAGTTAATATTTCCTGAAGTTTAGGAAGCATATAGGCCATAAAAGTGGATGATCCGTTAATTACAAAGTGAATAATTATGGATGCTAATATTGAGTCAGTTAATTCGATAACAAACGCAAATATCATTCCCATAATAAATGCATAGAAAAACTGATTAAAGTTCATATGCAATAAAGCAAAAAGTAAGGCACTTAATAAAATTCCCTTTAGTACATTTACTTTTCTATATTCATTAAAGAAAATACCTCGATATACTAGTTCTTCAAAAATACTTGGTATCAGTGCAACGGCTATGATTCCAATATACATAGGTTCTTCATTTACTATCTGACTAATTGTATTTTGAATCTCATTTTTCACAAAGAGCATAGAAATCATATTAATCAGTGATAATAATGGCATAATTGCGTAGGCGAATAATACTACCAGAATAATAGTTGAAATCTTTAATTTTTTAAAGCGAACAACCTCACCTATATTCATTCGATTTTTTAATACGTAGTAAAATGTAGGAAGCACTAATATAACTTGGGAAGATAAAAGTGCAAATATTTTATTGTTAGTATCAGAATATATGTAAGAGATCATTAATCCTCCCAACAACCACACTAATACTGTATATAAATATATCCAATTAACTTTTTTTATATTATTCATTCTGTCTCTCCATTGATCCCAACTTATATATATATATCTATGATTATCCTATCTTCTTAATATATACATTAATCCATTGCTCATCTTTTCTTTGTTCTCTTATATCATTTGTTTTATATATCTTAAGTAATTCTAAATTTTTATAACCATTCATTATATTCCTAATCTCTTTGCTTCTATATTCTGAATAGTATATTCCATCTTTTATCCCAGAGTAATCTCCGTATTTTAGAGACATGTAAAGAATACCATTGGGTCTTAAACTTTTTATGATCTTATATAATATGTTATCAAGTTCATTCTTAGGGATATGCACTAAGGAAGCACATGCCCAAACACCGTCAAACACACTTTCGAACTGCATATCTTCATATTGCATGCAAAGAACATCTTGACCAATGTGAATCTCAGCTAAGCCACATAATTCCACTGATCCATCCATAGCCGTAACATCAAATCCATCCTCAATTAAATATAAACTATCTCTTCCTGATCCACAACCAAGATCTAATACCGGACAGTTCTCTGGCAAAAGTGAGATGAACTCATCTAATGCTTCTGACATATCCAGTTCTACTGTATTATCATAATAAACACGTGCTCGTTCATTATAAAAGTCCGTCTGGTCCACACATATCCTCCTCATTGAATCCTATGACAGGTTATCTATCTATATTAATATTCCCGCGACTTTTGTCACGGGAATTATATTCAACTAACTATTCAGTTTAGCCACGGATCATAAATTCCATTAACTTTTCTACGTCTTCTGGTTCATATGCAATAATCTCTAGTCCATCAATCGTTCCATCTGAAAATATCTTAGCCAAAGACACATATTGAGAAAGTTTAGATTTAAGATTTAATCTATCTCCTTCTTCTGATACTAGTTCAACTTTTCCCTTACATGAATCAACTACCTGAAAGAATTTCTCGATATTTGTAATATTATTAAATTTCATACATACCCCTCCTTGTCATTTATATACTTAATATAAATGTTATCGTATAAAATGTCAATGTATAATTCCTTAAATAAAAACTATATATTGCTAGGAAAGAATGGTATAATAGAATGAAACATATATAAATATTACAACTAAGGGGATACTACTATGTATAGTTTTGAAAGTCGAGTTCGTTACAGCGAAGTAACAAAAAATAAACACATGGATATTACTTCTATCATCAATTATTTTCAGGATTGTAGTACTTTTCAATCAGAAGACCTGGGGATAGGAATATCCTATCTAGAATCTAGACATCGCTGTTGGATATTAAATGCATGGCAGATACAATTCAATCGTTTTCCCTCTTTGGGAGAAAAGATTACTATATCTACATGGCCTTACGCTTTTAAGAGCATGTTTGGATATCGTAATTTTACCATACAAGATCAAGATGGCGCAATATGTGCAGTTGCTAATTCCACATGGGTCCTTATGGATAGCATTACCCAGAGACCACTGCGAGTTACTCCTGATGATATGAGTGACTATCACATTGAAGATCCTTACCCCATGGAATATGTGTCTAGAAAGATCCTACTACCTACAGAATTAGCAACTCTTGATTCTTTTCCTGTAGTAAAATCTAATATTGATACTTATAACCACGTTAACAATGGCCAATATATTAATATGGCTAAAGAATATCTTCCTATTGATTTCCCATTAAAACAATTAAGAGCTGAGTATCGTAATTCTGCCCATATTGGTGATACCATTGTGCCGAAGATTAATTCTACAGACAAAACATACACTATCGTACTTGCTAACACCGAAAATACCCCATACGCGATTATAGAATTTGAAAGTTGAGGAACATAATATGATAAAATTAGGTGAAATTCAAACCTTGGAAGTTGTTAAAACCACAGAATTTGGTGTATATCTTAATGACACTGGAGATGCAAACCATGAAAAGGTCCTTCTTCCAAAGAATCAAGTAGCTCCTGACACCAAACTCGGGGATACCATTGAAGTCTTTATATACAAGGATTCTGAGGACAGATTAATTGCAACTACTACTAAGCCTTTATTAACATTAGGAGAAGTTGCACTACTTGAAGTAATTGAAGTAAGTAACATCGGGGCTTTCTTAAACTGGGGGCTTGTTAAAGACCTACTACTTCCATTTAAAGAGCAAACCATTCGTGTCAGTACTGGTGATCAAGTGTTAGTCAGTCTGTATATTGATAAAAGCAGTCGCCTTTGTGCCACAATGAAGATATATCATTATCTCAGTACCACGTCTCCATATCAACAAGATGATAAGGTAATTGGAACAATCTATGAAATAAGCGAAGAGTTTGGAGTGTTTGTTGCCGTGGACAACCAATACTCTGCACTAATCCCTCATAATGAAGTCTACCAATCTCTCAAGCCAGGTGATAGCGTTGAAGCCAGAGTCGTTCAGATAAGGGAAGACGGAAAGCTTACATTAAGCCTCAGGGAAAAAGTTCACATTCAGATGGACTATGATGCCGAGACAATACTCTCCAAACTGGAAGCCAACGGTGGTCATTTGAAACACAATGATAAATCTGATCCTCAGCTTATAAAAAAAGATTTGGGACTTAGTAAAAATGCTTTTAAAAGGGCTGTTGGACGTCTTCTAAAAGAAGGCAAGATTACAATCTCAGACTCTGGAATTGACTTAATACAAGAACCTAAATAAAAAAAGAGCTGTGATATTTTCATGTATACGAAAATATCACAGCTCCCTTTATTACTGTTTATAATCTCCTAAGAATCTCATCTTCGGATTATCTTTTACTGCTTTTTTAATCTCTATCTCAGGCCTCTTATACACTTCACCAAGATTATTAGCCATCTTATTCTTACAGACATTACAGAACCTACCAGTTTTTATTGTAACACCGCAACTTTCACAGTCAAGTCCAATTGGAGAATCATCTGCAAACGTTAGTCTCTCTTGACGGATCCATTGTTTAATCTGAGAGACAGAAACATCATTTTCTTCTGAAACTTCTTGTATTCCTGCACCAGGATGATCGTATATGTACTCTTTTACTTGTTCAAACTTCTTATCTAGATTCTTTATACAAGAAGGACATAATGGTGGGCCACTTAAATAATTAAATATCTTTCCACATTCTCTACAATTTCTTACATCCATGCTATAACCTCCTAAAAACCTTTGCCTATACAAAGGCTTATATAATATACTTCCCTTACTCCACTCCGTAACAGAGCATTCGTACAAGCCTCAATTGTACTTCCAGTGGTATAAATATCATCCACTAGTATTACTTTTCCTATATCATTATAAAGTTTCCTTGCCTTATTGTCTAGTATAAAAGCCTTAGATAAATTTTTTAGTCTTTCTTTGTCACTTAAACCCTTTTGAGGTAGTGTTTTCTTATTTCTTATTAATATATCACTAATAACCTGAATATCTAGTTGCTTACCTATCTTCTGAGCTAAAATCTCTGCTTGGTTATATCCTCGCATTCTAAGCTTAGATTTATGAACTGGAACAGGGATCAGCGCATCAACTCCTAATGAATTAATCTCATGGGTATAAATTTTAAGAAATTCTTCTACATAAAAATCAGCATACTCTTTTCTATTATGATATTTATAATCAGAAATTGACTTTTTCATTAATTTATCATATGGCCATAATGCATAACCTTTTACGTAATGGTAATTCTTCTTAGTGCAATCATAGCAGTATTCTTGTTCCTCATTCTCAATAGGCTTACTGCATTTCTTACATCTTGGTTCAACTATATATTTAAGACTCTCATAACAGTTGGCACAAGCCTTACTTTCTTTAGGCATAGCAATTCCGCCACATATAGGACATCTTCTGGGATATAACAAATCAACCAAAAATTCTAGCAAAAACCCCTCCTACTGAAACAACTTCTGAGGATATACTCCCTCGCTGATTAGTTTCTGAAAAGAATCTATAACAAACTCTTTGTCTTCTTTATAAGTTACACCAAACCAGATATCATTCGTATACAACACTTGAACCTCAGCCTTTCCTTCATGTATTAGTTGATCCACAATAATTGGAACAAGGAACTCAGATGTTGTTTTGTCGCCTTCTGTCTCTAGGAACCTTTGAAACCTGTACTCTAATTCACTTATAAAGTTCGGTGTGAATCCCCACATATTCATAGATACAAGGCTATCTACATCAAGATGTACGGGGGTATTCTTATCGTCTACAATAACAGGTCCTTTATCAGTTTTTGTAATTCCACGTGTCTCTTTTACTCCAATTAATTTCCCTTCTGGACTTACTTCACATACACCTCTTGTAACTGCGCCATTTTCACTTAATGTATTGCCTAACTGGAAACCCATCATTGCAAAATCATATACATCCTTTTCAGATTTAGCTTCTTCTAAATAATTATATAGTTTTTGAAATGCTTCTTTTCCATAATAGTCATCTGCATTAATTACTGCAAATGGTTCAGATATCTTACCAAGACAGCTAAGAATTGCCTGTCCTGTACCCCATGGTTTTATTCTACCGTCTGGGATCTTAAATCCCTTTGGCAAATCGTCTATCTCTTGAAATGCATACTCCACATGGATATATTTTTCTATTCTATTACCAATAATCTCTCTGAAATCCTTTTCAATATCTTTTCTTATTATAAATACTACCTTACGAAACCCAGCTTCGATCGCATCATAGATTGAATAATCCATAATAATCTCTCCACTTGGTCCAACCGGTTCAAGCTGTTTTATTCCTCCTCCATATCTACTTCCTATCCCTGCAGCCATAACGACTAATGTACTCATGTTCTTCTCCTCCTACTTAGTGCTTTCATTCCTCATCTCCATGATTCTTGTATCTAGACTTGAGTATCTCTTTTGTTCACTAACATTATTAATCATATACTGTATCATGTCCTTATTACCAACTATTGTAACACAATTCTTTGCTCTTGTAACTGCTGTATACAAAAGGTTTCTATTAAATAACATATTAGGACCCGTAAGAATTGGCATTACTACTGCTGGATACTCACTTCCTTGAGATTTATGAATGGTAATCGCATAAGCCAATTCCAATTCATCTAGGCTAGCAAAGCTATATTCAACCATTCTTCCTTCATCAAACTCAACTATAACAATTTCAGCAAATAGATTTACTTCTTTAATTATGCCTGTATCCCCATTAAATACACCCGTTCCTGCCTCCACCGTGATTCCATATCGACTCTTTACTTCCCAAGGAATCTGATAGTTATTCTTAATCTGCATTACCTTATCACCTTCACGAAATAAGCCTTGATGAATCTCTTTCTCTTTCTTGTCTTTTGAAGGTGGATTCAAATACTGTTGCAGTATCTGATTCAGTCTTCCTACTCCTAATTCCCCTTTACGCATTGGAGTTAAAACCTGTATATCATAAGGAGTAGCATTCACATATCCTGGAAGTTTTTTGCTTACTAAAGTAATAATTACACTAATGATCATATTTACATCCATGCGTTGTAAAAAGAAAAAATCCTTACTTTTATTATCAAGGTGAATCAATTCACCGTCATTTATTTTATGGGCATTGGTAATTATATCGCTTTCACTAGCTTGACGGAATATCTTTGTCAACTTAACAATTCGAAATTGATATGATTGTATCATATCTTTTAATACATTTCCCGGTCCCACAGAAGGTAATTGATTCACATCACCTACAAAAATTACTCTAGTCCCCACAACAATTGCTTTTAACAAAGCATGCATAAGATGAATATCTACCATAGACATCTCATCAATAATAATCACATCCGCCTCTAGTGGAAATTCTTCATTTCTCTCAAAACGATAGTGGGATGACTTATCATCAGATGAGCCTGAGATTTCTAACAAGCGATGAATGGTTTGTGCTTCATATCCGGTAGTCTCAGACATACGTTTTGCAGCACGTCCTGTAGGTGCTGCTAAAAGAATATCAAGACCTTCTCCTTCAAAGAATTTAATAATGGCATTAATAGTAGTTGTCTTTCCCGTTCCTGGACCGCCTGTTATAACTAGAAGTCCATTTCTAGCAGCTTCTACAACAGCCAATTCTTGCATCTCATCTAGTTCTATATCAAGTTGCTTATTAAAATGATGAATCCGACTCTCAACTTCTAAAAAGGTATAATCATATTGAATACTTAGATCGCATAGCATTCGTGCTGTATTCAACTCTACATAATATAGCAAAGAACTATAGATCATATTCCTACCATCGATATCTTTTACAACGATTCTATGATCCATAACCATATCCATAATATGATCTTGAATCTTATCAACATCTATATATAGAAGGTTAGCAGTTTTCTCTATTAGCTCTACTTCTGGCAGAAAAGTATGTCCATTGTTACCAGCTTGCAATAGTGTATATAGTATTCCAGCCTTAATTCGAAAGTCAGAATCACTACCTATGCCCACCCGATTGGCTATCTCGTCTGCTAATTTGAATCCTATTCCAGAGATGTCCTCTGCAAGCTTATAAGGATTTTCTTTGATTATATCGTAAAGTTTTGGTCCATATTCATTATATATTTTTACTGCAAATGTAGTGGATATACCATAATTACCCAAAAATAGCATTACACTACGCATTTCTCTTTTTTCATCAAATTGCATTGCAATCTCTCTGGCTTTTTTCTCGCTAATTCCTTTTACCTCAGCAAGTCTCTCTGGTTCTTCTTCAATAATACGAAATGTATCTTTTTTAAATCTCTTTACTATCCTTGCAGATAAGGCAGTACCTAATCCTTTAATAGCACCAGAACCTAGATATCTTTCTATGGAGAAAAGGTCTTCCGGTTCTTTGATCTCATAGCTTGCTACTTGAAATTGTTCACCATATAACTGATGCGATACGTAGTCTCCACTTGCTTGGATGAATTCTCCTTCACTGATAAAAGTAAAGTTACCAACTAGTGTTATCTCATCATCTTCACCCGAAAGACTCAGAACAGTATATCCATTCTCTGCATTTCGATATACAATTTTCTCAACATATCCTTCTAGAGTCTTTGCCACACACGTTGCCTTCTTTCTATACTAGTATATATAGTAAAAAAGGAGCTCTAATTAGACACTCCTCTTTACCGTTCGATTACTGATTGCGTTTCATAGATTCATATAACATTTGTGCAATTCCAAGACCTTGTTGAGATGTAGCATCATCAGCATACTCTTGTATCATCATATCCTTAAAATAATCTACATATTCACCACCCGCTTCTTCATCTCGCGGAATAGCACTATCCATCTTCTTAAACACTTGCTCAAGTAAATATGATTCAAAGCTTTTACATACATCCATCAATTCTTTATCATCTGCCTCAGATAAATCATTTGATAATGTTTTTTGCAACTTACTTATTTTATCATTACTTTCAGCAGTTATATTATATAAGGGAGCATCTCCCATTGATATTCTCATACATTACCTCCTCAGATTATTTGCCTGAGAAAGCATCTCATCTGATGCTGTTATGGTTTTAGAATTCATCTCATATGCCCTTTGTGCGACAATTAGGTTAACCATCTCGTCTACAGCTTGCACATTAGATCCTTCTATGTATTTCTGATGAACCTTGCTCTTTGATATGCTTTCATCTTGTGATTCCAATCTTGCTTCTCCAGATGCCAAAGTCTCTTTATATAAACTTTCAGACATCTTTTCAAGTCCAGATGGATTATTGAATTGCACCAAGCCTATTTGAATGCCGATAGGTTGGGCGTTATTCGTCTCATCAGGATAACTTAAGTTACCATTGTCATCGATAGTTAATTTTGATATATCATAATTAATATCTAGTACAATAGGTGCCCCATTGGTGTCTAACACTGGCTTACCACTTGAAGTTGCAAGCGTAATACCACCTATTCCTGTAGACATGGAAAAGTTGCCGTTTCTAGTGTATGCAACACTTCCATCAGCTTGTTGAACCATAAAAAACCCTTTTCCTTCAATGGCAAAATCAAAATCATTGCCTGTCTCTAATAAGTTGCCTTGAGTAAATTGGGATGTAATTGCAGAATTACGCACACCAAGTCCAACTTGAACTCCAACAGGTTTTAACTCTCCGTTACTATCTGTAGATGTATTCTGAATTGTTTGATACAATAAGGATTTAAATTCTACAGTTTCTTTTTTATATCCACTTGTATTCACATTTGCTAAATTATTAGATATGGTATCTACATTGTTCTGCTGTGCTATCATTCCAGAAGCAGCAGTCCATAAGGATCGCATCATAATAACTACCTTCTTTCTATAACTATACTCTACCTACTGAGTTTACTGCATTATCAAGCATTCCATCTACCGTTTGAATTACTTTTTGATTTGCTTCATAGGCTCTTGTGATTGTAATCATTTGAACCATCTCGGATACAACATTGATATTAGACTGTTCTGTGAAACCTTGATGGATAAGTCCAGTACTATCCAATGTAACAGCACCATCTACAGCTTCATACATATTCTTACCAAACTTTTTCAGATAATCATAATTTTCAAAATCAGTAAGTACAACTTTATCTATAAATTGGCCATCTGCAAATACAGAGCCATCACTTCCAATTACAATATCGGCAGTATTCCCAGGAATCTGAAGATTACCGTTCTCACTTTTTAAGTAATTACCATCTACATCAACAACGTAGCCATCAGATGTTCTTTTAAATGAACCATCTCTTGTATACTTTGTAGTCTCCACACCATTATTATCAATTACATTAATACCAAAGAAACCTTTTCCTTCGATTGCAAGATCATAAGTATTTGATGTCTCCCTTAGAGAACCTTGTCCATAGTCTGTATAAACTTCACCAATCTTTACACCAAGACTCATATCACCAATTGCTCTATCTTGATATGCAGCAGAAGCATCTCTAATCTTAATCGTAAGTACATCATCAAATGATTGATTGGTTACGTTTTCCTTTTTGTAACCAACAGTTGCGGAGTTTGCAATATTATTACTGATAATATCTAATCTCTTTTGTTCATTTGCCATACCTGTGTATGCAGTGTATAATCCTCTTACCATGGATTCCTCCCATTAATCTCTCTTGCCACTTAAGAATTCAACAAACTTCCCTGTACCAATTGCAACAGCAGTCATCGGTTCTTCAGCAGTCATAGTTGTGATTCCTGTCTTATTCTCAATTAATTGTTCAAGTCCATATAATAAGCATCCTCCACCAGTAAGTACAATGCCTCTATCTGCAATATCTGCAGCTAGTTCAGGTGGTGTCTTTTCTAGAACAGAATGTACCGCTTCTACAATTTGAGAAGTTGTCTCTCTTAATGCTTCTTCTGTTTCTTCAGATGTTACTGTAATAGTCTTTGGAAGACCCGTTACTAAATTACGACCTCTTACATCCATAGATACTACTTCTGGTCTAGGGAATGCTGATCCAATCTTTATCTTGATGTCTTCCGATGTTCTTTCACCAATAAGTAGATTATGTTTCTTTCTCATATATCGAACTATTGCTTCATCAAAATCATCACCTGCTATTTTAATAGAAGTACTTACTACTGTTCCTCCTAAAGAAATAACTGCAATGTCGGAAGTTCCTCCACCTATATCTACAATCATATTACCACATGGTCTTGAGATATCTATTCCTGCTCCTATAGCAGCTGCAATAGGTTCCTCAATAATAGCAACTTCTCTTGCTCCAGCTTGATAAGTCGCATCTTCTACTGCTTTTTTCTCAACTTCTGTTACACCACTAGGTACACATACACTAATTCTTGGTTTTCTAAAGCGTTGTTTACCTACAGCTTTTTGAATAAAATATTTAAGCATCTTCTCTGTTACAGTATAATCAGAGATAACCCCTTGTCTTAACGGACGAACAGCAATAATATTGCCAGGTGTTCTACCTAACATTAGTCGAGCTTCTTCTCCAATTGCTTTTATTTTGTTGGTATCTCTATCAAATGCAATTACTGAAGGTTCTTTTAATACAACCCCTTTACCTTTTATATATACCAATACACTTGCCGTTCCCAAATCAATTCCCATATCACTGCCTAACATTATAATTCTCCTTTCAATTCGCTCGTATATTATAATATTCCTTACTATATTTAATCTTATTATCTAATTTTTTCCAAAATATTCGTATTTAATCACATCATCATATATTATATACTATTTCCCTATTATTTCATAGTCATTTTTTGTTTTTCATTAAATTTTCACAATTTCTACGATTAAGTGACTTGACTTAGTGACTTGACCTTGACTTAGTGACGGAGCGGTGGCCTGAGTAAAGTATTTCTGAAAAGGAGCCGCTCTCGCTTAGTTGCACTTCGTAGCGGTACTAAGGCTCTAAAGGACAGAGCCTTAGTGCCGACGAGTGCAAAAACTCCTTTTGCAGAAATATTTACTCAGGCCACCGTTCCTGTTTATTGGCAAGTTAGTGTGGTAAGGATTACCATTCTTATTGACTGACAAATGTCTAGTAGATTTATTGGCAGTGAAAAAACGATCGGAGATAGAGAAGTATTGGATATATTCTGAAATAAAAATTGATATTTGTATGTACTACTTCCTTTGAGTTCAGAATATTTAAGTTCTGTCCTTATTACGGAAAAGTCTTTTACCTTATCATTTCACACACTACACTATTTCACATTATAAAGTTGCACTGTTTTAAAATATATATTAACACATTTTGTAAATTCAAAAATCCTTGGAGGATCCAAATGGAATTTAAAAGAAAAATATCGTTACTATTGATACTATTTATTTTAACAATAACAATATTCACTGGATGCACTAAACAAAACGTAACTACTGAATCAAGAGAAGAAAAAATTTTAACTACACAAGCAATTGATCCAGCTGTACAACAACTTATAGATAATGATAAATTTTAAAAAAGTGTTGAGGGTGTGCAGTTTCAACTTAAATCATGGCATTTTGCCAAAGCATTTTTTAATGGAGATTTAGAATATATTAAAAAAATTTCAATGGATCTTAATAAATTAGATGATTATGGTTTTAAAAACCAATTTAATGAAATACAAGCTTTATTCTTTAGATTTTTGAATATAATGATAAAACTAAAACTGCCTACGGTAAATACATTTTTCTGATAGATGAATATGATTCACTTAAATATCTTTCTAGGCCCCACTGTTCTCTATCTAGAATATTAGGTTTGTTATATTTCTTCTTCCAGGCCGTTTTCAAGTTTTTCAGAACAGCTCACACCCACTCACACTACTCAGTAAACAGGAATGATAATCCGAGTAAATGTTTCTGAAAAGGAGTTTTTGCACT